>CAZJNB010000038.1:0-2113 GCA_964547385.1 uncultured bacterium | reverse complement strand
AAGGCGGCGCTGGCCGCGAACGCCGCCGCGGCCGTAAGGATTAATACCTTCTTCATGTTAATTCTCCTTAGGCATAAGGATATTCGCGACTATATTAGTCAATTTAATACTTGGCCGCTGGTTAGTCAAGCATTTTATGGGCGGCACGCTAACGCCCTAGGTAATAGGTAATAGGTCGCGCCCGGCTTTTCACGGGCTTCTCCCTTGGCGAACTGTGGTATTTCTACGGCGCCCTCTCGAGCCTGTAAACGCGCCTAAGCCTACGAAAAAGCCGCCCGGCTTGAGGGCGGCTTTTTCTCTCTTGGGTCGGACGCTTATCTGAACAGCGCCTTGACTTTACCGAACGATGTGGGCTCGACCGTTATATTGCCCGGGCAGTGGACCTTCCAGATATACTGATTGCTCGTCGTGCCGATCCAGAGGTAGTTGTTGTAGTAGGCCATACCGGCGGGGTATTCCGCGGGCATGTGGAAGCTCGTGACAAGAGAGCCGGACTTCGTTACGCCGTAGACGAAAAAGTGGCCGCCGCCCCAGATGAGGTTGTTTTTGTAATCCCAGGCGAGGTCCACGCCGAGGCCGACGATAGGGGTGAACGACGAGTAGATACTACCGTTGGAATAACTCTGGCGGTAGATGGGGTGAGGTATAATCTTGCTGGCGAAGAGCGCCTTCGGGTTCGTGCCGCCGGCGTCGCCTTCGAGCGCCAGGCCGCCATCCATATCGTGTTGGGCGTAAAACGAGGAGTATATGCTGCCGCCGTAGCAATTCATTTGGTAAATGTAGTTGGTGGCGTAGTTGCCCGCATAGAGGACGCTATTGAACCTATAGGTTAAGCCGCGCGTATAAGACGTAAGGGGCGATACGAAGGACCTTACGACGGAGCCGTTGTTCGCGTTTAGTTGGTAGATGCGGTAGGGCGACGCGTCGCAAAAGACCCAGAGCCCTAAGGCGCTGCTACTTTTCGCGAGGGCGATGGGGCGCGGTTTCGGCGCCCGGAACGACGTCACCACGTCGCCGAGGGCAGCGAAGGCGGCGCTGGCCGCGAACGCCGCCGCGGCCGTAAGGATTAATACCTTCTTCACGGTAATCCTCCTTAGGCATAAGGATATTCGCGACTATTATAGTCAATTTAATACGTGGCCGCTGGTTAGTCAAGCATTTTCTGGGCGGCGCGCTAACGCCTTAGGTAATAGGTCGCGTCGGGCTTTTCACGGCTTTCCCCTCGGCGGCCGGTCGGCTTCCTCCGGTCGTACTCGAGGCGGTACCCGCGGGTTGGCGAAAAAAAGCCGCCCGGCTCGCGGGCGGCTTTTCTTTAAGATATGAACGCTTACCTGAACAGCGCTTTAACTTTCCCGAGGGATGTTGGAACTACGGTAACGGTTCCCGGGCACGAGATACGGTAGATGTAGTCGGGGCTCGGGCCGAGGCAGCCGACCCATAAAACCTCGTTGCCGTAGGCCAACCCGTAGGGCGAGGTCGCGGCGATGGAGAACGACGCGACGACGCTCCCGCTCGGGTTATAGCCGCGTATGACTTCGTCGGTATCGCCGATCCAGACGAGGTTGTTCCGCCAGTCGTAGGCGCAATCGTAATAAGTAGAAGGCGAGAGGGCGATCGAGTTGATGATACTGCCGTTGGACATGTTGTGGACGAAGATGGAGGAGGGCGAGGAGTCGGTTGAGAAGATCTGGGTCGCCCCGGCGCCCCAATCGCCGGTGGCGAGCGGCGCGAGGCCGTAGGCGTCGGACGAGCCCGCTGACCAGGAACTAATGACCGAGCCGTTACTGGCGTTAAGTTGGAATACGGTGTTGGTTGAGTATCTTCCGGCCCAAACTCTACTGCCCCAGGAGAAGGCGAGGCCGCGGTAGCTTCCGGCAGGCAACGTCCAGGACGTGTAGACCGAGCCGGTCGTCGGGTGTACACGGAAGACGACGTCGCCGCTGTATTGTAACACGTAGAGGTAGCTCCCGGAGACGCCCAGGCCGCGCGTAGAGCTTGTCGACGGCGACGGGAACGAGCCGAGGACATCGCCCAAGGCGCCGAACGCGGTTCCGGCAGCGAGAACTATCGCCATGCTTATAAGTAATGCTTTTTTCAAAGTGTTCACCTCCTT
>CAZJNB010000037.1:0-10793 GCA_964547385.1 uncultured bacterium | reverse complement strand
CCTCACGAACGGAACGAAGTTGTCGGCGGGAGCTACGCGCTGGCGCCCGATTTGGCGGGGACGAACTTCGTCGCCGGTTATGACTTCGTTCACGACGACGACCATCCCAACGACCAGAACGGCCACGGCACCCACGTATCGGGGACGATTGCCCAAACGACCGATAACGCCGCGGACGTCGCCGGCCTCGCGCACGGCTGTTCGATTATGCCGATTCAGGTCTTGGATTATACCGGCTCCGGGAACGCCGCGGATATCGCCGACGGCATCGACTTCGCCCGCCTAAACGGCGCGAACGTAATCAATATGAGCTTTGGCGGCTCGAGCTGGGTGCAGGTTATCAAGGCCGCGTGCGACGCGGCCCGAGATGCCGGCGTCGTCTTGGTGGCCGCCGCGGGCAACGACGGCGTCGCGACGTTGAGTTATCCCGCGGTCTATAACAGCGTGCTCGCCGTAGGCGCGGTGGATTATAACGGCGAGTTGACGTGGTATTCGAGCTATGGTCTGGGGCTCGACGTCGTCGCGCCCGGCGGCGACACCGGCGTTGATAAGAACAACGACGGCTATCCCGACGGCGTCCTCCAGATGACCTACGACCAGATGTACGACCCCGGGCCGCCCGAAACGCTAACGGACGTTACGTCGTTCGCGGATTATTATTTCCAGGGGACGTCGATGGCGAGTCCGCACGCCGCGGCGCTCGCGGCCCTCATCATCTCGACGGGTGCGGGCAAATACGACGACGTGAAGAGGAAGCTATTGGGGACCGCGACGGATTTAGGTATGCCCGGTTATGACCTGAGCTACGGCTACGGCCTTATCAATTGCGAGGCCGCGGTGAAACCCGGCGTCCCGGCGCTCCCGCCCGGCTGCGGCGATTGCGGTGAGATGACGTGGTTCGGCGCCGTCGCCCTCTCGGCGTCGTTCTTCGCCTCCTACGGCGGCGTTTTCCTGCGGCGCCGGCGTAAGCGCTAACGCCGTCGGCGGTTCCCGGAAAATAACCCCGGCCTGTCGGGCGGGGTTTTCTTTGTTGATGTCGAACGTGGTTTTATGGGCCGCCGCGGCTTTTGGCCAGGTTGGCGTCGATAATCGCTCCCGGGACCCAACCCTTCGCGCCGCTCTCCCCCTCGACGCGGACCCAATCGCGTTGGCGCCTTAGTATTCTGAATTTGGCGCCGGGCGTAATTATGCCCGTAACGTCGCTGGTCGTCGCCGGGAGCCTGTATAGCGGAATGCCGGTCTTGGCGGTGTAGAACCCCTTAGTGTCCGGCCTCGCGCCGCGCGAATGCTCCGTCGGGGCCGGGACGTCAGAGGCCTCGGTGGGCACGTTCCTAGTCGTCTCGGTTACGTCTTTCTCCGGCGCGCACGTTGCGATTAGGGAGACGCACGCGGCGACGATGCCGACCAGAAGGCCGCCGAGCGCGACTATTATGCCGACCTTGGCGCCCGCGGGCACACTCAACTTTTTCCCCTTAATCGCCGAGGCGGTAACCTTCCATTCGCCGCCGACCTTCTTGAGTTGGTACGTAAAAGTCGCCTGGACGTGGTTCGTCTGGCCGGAGTTGAGGAAGATGATCGCATCTATGGTTACGTCCACGGTGGCGCTCGCCGGCTTGAGCGCCAGGAAGTCAACGCCGAGGGTGAAGCGTTTCATATCGCTGGTAATGAACTGCTGGGTAGCACCCCGGCGAGCCATCCCGGCGAAAGTCGTGTTCGTAGCGTCGACGGTGGACATATAGAGCTCGAGGTCCTCGCGGTTCACCGCGCGCTGGGTCGTCTCGGCTATTTTTAATATCGCCTCGGCGTCGAGGCGACGCGCCCCCGTTGGCGCGCCGCCCGCCAATTTATCGTACGACACCGTGGGCTGGAAGGGGACGTCCTTGGTCTCGACGGTGATGGCGACGCCCGGGAGCCCCTCGAAATACGCGGTCTCGCCCGCGTGCAGGGCCCGGCCGGCGGTCCCGAAATCCTTTTTAATCCGCTTGAGGTGCGCTTTATCGACGTCGGCGACGCGGAGCGCCGAGCCGCAATACGGGCAGGTTACGGCGCCGGTCCCTTCTACCGCGGCGCCGCAGTTGGGGCACTTCAAAGATTCTACTTTGGCCATATGCGTACGTCCTTGGACGCGTATTTATGAGTCGGGAAAGCGGCCTTACTTTAATAGAATGTATTTCGAATATCAACGTTAAATATAGTTCTCGGCCGCGCCGCCGATATCCTATACCCCGGCTTGCGCTTTTGTGGTAATATAGTATAGGCGACGATAATAAGGGGTATTTATGAAAACGCTTACTGTTCTATGTATCGCCGTCGTAGGCGCGGCGGTTGCGACCGGCTGGCAAGAGCCCGTAAAGTTGAACGGCTATATCAACTCCGGCGCCGGCGAGTGGGGCACGAGTATATCGCCCGACGGGACCACCCTCTACTTCTCGTCCTTTCGCTCGGGCTATATGGACATCTATGTCTCGCATAAGGCCGGCGGCGATTGGGGCCCGGCTCAGCTGGTAGGCCCGGGCAACATCAGCACGCCGGCTTTCGAGAACGACCCGTATATCCATTGGGACGATACGACGCTCTACTTCGTTACGGAACGCGCGGGCTCGTGGGATATATGGTATTCGAAGTTCGCGGGCGGTTGGACGCCGGCCCAGCCGGTCCCGGGCGCCGTCAACACGAGCAAACACGACGAGTTCAACCTCTGCATCACGCCCGACGGCCGGACGATGTATTTCTCTTCCGACCGCCCGGGCGCGCCCGGCTATTGGAACATCTGGGCGAGCGCGTGGCTCGGCGCGGCCTGGGGCGAGCCGCGGCCTTTGGGCCCGCCTATTAATTCCGGCTTCGACGACTACGCGCCCAAGCTGTCTCCCGATGGCCGGTTTATGTATTTCACCTCTACCCGCGGAGATAATTACGACATCTGGGTCGCCGAGTGGTCCGGCTCGTCGTGGCGCAACGCGACGAAGCTGGGGACGCCGTCCAACTCGACCTCGTTGGAGTTCGACCCGTCCGTCTACGTCGCCGGCGGCGGCGCCGGGACCCTATACTTCGTCTCGTATCGGGAAGCGCCCGCGGAGATCTGGTCGGCTGATTTCAGCGGCGGACTGTCCGTCGCGCCCGCGTCGCTCGGGCGGGTGAAGGCGCTCTTCCGCTAAAGCGACGTTAGCTAGCTAATTCTCGAGCTTAGAGCCGGCCCGCGGGCCGGCTTTTTCCTTGGCGCCCGGCGATTCCGCTTGACGGCGGCCGGCAGGCGTTGCCTGTGCGTGCGTGGGGGCGCACAGCTGTGCGCCCCTACGTACCGGCGTATGACTTCAACGTTGTGGGGCGAACGTAGGGGCGACGGGCCCGTCGCCCCTACAAAGGCGCCGGGCCGTGGGGGCGGCCGGCGGTCGGCCCACCTTGGCGCGCGGCGGCACCGTCCGAGGCCGGCGCCCTCCGTTGGCCTAACGGCCCACTCGCCTTTGGCGGCGGTTGGCGGGTGGTGTCTTTGCGGCGGTAGGGGCGACTGGCCAGTCGCCCCTACAACGGCGCCGGTTCGTCGTCGGTGCGCCCCTACGACGGCACGGGGCCGTCTTCGGTGTGCCCCTCCAACGCGCCCCTACAACCCGCGCCCCTACAACCCGCGCCCCTACGACGGCGCCGGGCCGTCGCCGTCGGCCTTGCGTCCCTACGAACGGATAGGCCAATATGTCGTTCGACCGCGACAAACACCATCGCCGCTCGATACGTCTGAGCGGCTTCGATTATTCCTCGCCCGGGGCGTATTTCGTTACGTTGTGCGCCTATGACCGCGAACGTATCTTCGGCGCCGTCGCCGGCGGCGAGGTCCGGCTAAGCGATTACGGCCGCGTCGCCCGGGAGGAATGGCTGCGTTCGGCGACGGTCCGGCCCGAAATAGAATTAGACGCGTTTGTAATTATGCCGAACCATATCCACGGCGTCGTAATAATTACCGGACACCGGCGCGACGATAAACGTGGATCCGGCAAAGGTCGTGTGTGCGTAGGGGCGCAAGGACTTGCGCCCCTACATAGGCCGCCGAGGTCGTTAGGGTCCTTTGTCGCGGGTTTCAAGATGGCGGTAACGAAACGCGTCAACACGGCCCGCGGCAGGGCGGGCGCGCGGGTGGGGCAACGCAATTATTACGAACGCGTCGTCCGCGACGACGGCGAGCTCGCGCTGGCGCGGTGGTATATTCGCGAGAACCCGGCGCGCTGGCCCGAGGACGATTATTATCGGCCGTAACGCGGGCCCGCGCCGCTACGACGGCGCAACGCCGGCTTAGGCTAAGCCGGCTTTTTCCTTGACGGCGTCGCGCCCGTATTATATCATCCGGGCATTAAAAACGGCGCGTGCATCCTAATAACGAACGACGACGGCTTCCGGGCGCCCGGGCTGGCGGCGCTGGCGCGGGCCCTCGGCGCCGTGGGCGAGGTCGTCGTCGTGGCGCCCGAGCGGGAGCGCTCCGCGGTCGGGCACGCGGTAACGATGATGGAGCCGCTGCGGGTTTGGCCGGCGGAGCTGCCGGGCGGCGGCGCGGTCTTCGTTGTGGACGGGACGCCCGCGGACTGTGTCAAGGTGGGCATCAAGGCGCTGGTGCCGCGGCGGCCGGACGTCGTCGTCTCCGGCATCAACCTTGGCGGCAACGCCGGCGTGAACGTCATCTATTCCGGGACCGTCTCCGCGGCGACGGAGGCGACGATACTGGGCGTCCCGGCGGCGGCGGTCTCGCTGGATACTTTTGTGGAGCCGGACTTCGGACCCGCGGCGGCGTTCGCGGTCCGCTTGACGGCGAAGATCCTCCGCGAGGGACTTCCTCCGGGCGTCCTCTTGAACGTCAACGTGCCCGCCGTCGCCGCGGCCGAGCTTTCGGGCGTGAGGATGACGCGCCAGAGCGGCGCGGTCCTCGAGGACCACTACGAGGAGCGCTTCGACCCGCGGGGGGGACGCTACTTCTGGCTCGCCGCGGAGCGGATGACGACGCCGGACCCGCGCGACGACGACGACATCGCGGCGCTGAAGGACGGGTATATCTCCGTGACGCCCATTAAATACGACCTTACCGACGAGCCGGCGCGCGAGACGCTTACGCGTTGGGCGGTGGAGCTGACGCCGTAAGCCCCGCCCGGGGTAAGGAGGCCCCGGTTACATGCGCTTATTTAAGGATACGAATTACAACTTCATCAAGCTGGGGCGGCCCGCGCTTATCTTCTCGGCGGCTATGATGGTCGCGTCCGTCGTCCTCCTTTTTACCAAAGGCCCGAACTTCGGCATCGACTTCGTCGGCGGCGTCAAGATCGACGTCCTCGTGAACCGGCGCGTTACGGTCGGCGACCTGGAGAAAATACGCGCGCAGGCGCCGGTGGAGTTACACTCGATCGGCCGGGCCGAACAAGAACTGCTCATCCAACAGAAGGGTTTGGAGAAGGCGGCGGACTACGCCGCGGCGATCGTGAAGGCGCGCCGGAAGGTGGGGAAGTTTAAGAGCCTGGCAGAAGTCGCCGCGCTTCCGGGGGTGGAGCTGAGCGAGGAAGAGCTCGCGAGGGCGTTCGCCGTCAAGACGGAGGAGGCCGTAGGGGCCAAAGGTACCGTAAAGGTGAACATCAACGAGGCCGCCGCGGACAACATTCGCGAGCGCATTCAACAGCTCATCGTGACGAAAACGGTCGCGGACCTCCGGCTTGTCCTGGGGGAAGTTTTCGGGACGCCCCCCGGCGCCGCGGCGAAGGTCGACCTCAATAGCATAGAAGACGCCGACGTTCTGCGGGCGACGCTCGCCGAATACCTACCGCGGGCGGACGCCGCGGCGGTCGCGCGCAACGTCGCCCGGCGGCGCAACCTCGGGGGCCAGGCCGGGACGACGGTCCTTTTGCCGTCGCTCGCCGCGGCCACGGCGGGGGTGAAAGTCTCGGCGGCGGCCAAGCAGGCCCTCGCCGACAACTTCTACGTCGCCGCGTTCGCGATTCGGGGAACGCAGAACATCGGCCCGCGGGTAAGCCAACAGCTCATCGGCCTTGCGATGAAGGCGTTGGTCTTCGCCCTCCTCGCGATGCTCCTCTACATCGCGATCCGCTTCCGCTTCACGAGTGGCGTCGTCGCTATTATCAGCCTGATCCACGACGTCCTCATTACCCTCGGCCTCGCGGTCCTCGTCGGCATCGAGATCGACCTGACGGTAGTCGCCGCGTTCCTCACCGTCGTCGGTTATTCCATCAACGATACCGTCGTTACGTACGACCGTATCCGCGAGGATACCCGCCAGGGGCGGAAGGAGTCCTACCGCGGCCTGCTCAACCGCGCGATCAACGAGAACCTGTCGCGGACCCTCATCACTGGTATGGGCACCCTCGTGGCGCTGTTAATCCTCTACTTCATCGGCGGCGAGGCGCTCAGGGCGTTCGCGTTCGTCCTGTGGGTGGGGATAATCTTCGGGACCTATTCTTCGATCTACGTCTGTGCGGCGCTCCTCGACGAGATCGATAGGTTCCGGCGTAGGCGGCGCGTAGTAAAGGTGGAGGCCAAGGTCGCGAAGGCGCAGGTTCGGAAGGTTCGCAAGAAGAGGAAGAAGAGACGTTAGGGCCGTTCTCGCGTAGGCGGTGGCGATGTTAGCGATAGACCAAACGGTATACACGGCGCTGGTGGCTCTCTACGGCCTCCTGGCGCTGAGTTACGTCATAAAGAAGAACGGCGTCCCCATAACCGGCTGGGCCGTATGGGGAATCCATTCTTTTCTCATCATATTGCGGTGGGTGGAGGTGGGAAGGACGCCGTTTTCCTCCCTCTACGAATGCCTGTCGCTGTTCTCGTGGTCGGGCGTCCTCGCGTTCCTGATGGTGCGGCAGTTCGGCCGGGAGAAACTCCGCTGGGCCGGCGTCGTCCTCTTCGCGCTGATGGCCGCGGCGATGGCCTACGGCCTGACGCGCGACCCGACGCCCAAGCCGCTCTCGCCGGCGCTCGACACGGTATGGTTCGAGGTCCACGTCATCCCGGCGTTCGCGAGCTACGCGCTCTTCGTCGCCGCGTTCGCCTTCGAGTTCGAGTTCCTGGTAACGCGGGCGCGCAACGCCCGGCTGGACTACTTCTCGCGGACCCTCATCCTCTTCGGCTTCCCGCTGTTGTCGTTCGGCATCTTCTCGGGCGCCGGCTGGGCCGAGGAGGCGTGGGGGACCTATTGGTCGTGGGACCCCAAGGAGACCGCGTCGCTGGTAACGTGGTGTATCTTCGCCGCGTATATCCACGCGTCGCGGCGGCCGCGGCTCGCCGGCGGGCCTTCCCGCGTCCTGAACGTCTTGGGCTTCGTCTCGATGATGTTCACGTTCCTGGGCTTCAACGTTGTCGCGAAGCTCTTGGGCCTCCCGACGGCGCACGCGTACGTGTAAACGTTAAGGCGGTTAGGTTTTAGGAGGAGTGCGATGAGCCAGTACTGGTTAGTCGTAGGTAGACCTAAAAATTGGGAATTCGCTTTTGAAAACGGTAATATATGGGGCGTAAAAGAATTCCGCGAACTAAAAGCCCTTTGGAATTTATTGGAAGAGGGGGATGAGCTTTTATTTTACGCGGCTAACCCGGTCGGAGGGATTATAGGATTCGGTAGAGTTACGACGAAATTTCGCCAAACTAAACCCCTATGGCCCGACGAGGTTAAAAGCGGTTCCGTAAAATGGCCTTTAAAATTCGAATTCGAAGTAGAATATTGTTTACGACCTTCTTTATGGAAAACGAGATGTTATCAAGAAAATAATTTGCAACTTATCACAAGAATGGTTTTCCAATGTTTACCTATAAGAGTTGTGGACGAAGCTCGAAAGCATTTTGAACTCCCACCGGTTACAACAAAACCTAATTTGGGTATAGTTGAACGCGTTTTCGCCTCAGACGAGGTTTCTAACTTCGACCACGAAACCATAAAACGGTATATAGCAGATATAGGAAAAATTCAGGGTTTCGTAGCCGAATTAGAATACCCCATTAACGGGAATCGATTAGACGTCGTCTGGCGCCGGGTTGAAAAGTCCGTACTCACTTTCGTTTTTGAAGTACAATTGGGGGGTGATATTTATCACGCTCTCGGTAAGTTGAAACACGCTTATGATCTTTGGAATAGCCGTATTTTTCTCGCTGCCGATTTATCGGAGCGCCCGAAAGTCGAAGAATTATTGGCCGGCACTTTCCATGAAATTAAAGATAGGATTAAATTTATTACGTTGAGCGAGACTATAGAACTTTATAATAAAAAGTTGAGTTATAAAAATTTCGAAAAGGAACTTGGAATTTTAGCGTAACTCCTACGAAAAATAGGAGCAGAAATGGAAAAAAATGAATACGCTAAGGCATGGTGGACAGTAGACGACGTAACTGAGTTAGCCGATGATTTAGGCTTAAAAGTGTCCGCCGACCACGCTAAGGAAATACTCCGTCGCGAAGAAAACCGGATTATGGATGCTATGTCCGTAGCTGGTTGGGATGTCATCCAAAGTGCGTTATTAAACGGCGAACACTCGGACGTTGGTAGTTATAACGTCGATTAATTAACTACTAGAATTAGAAATCGGTTCCTTTTAATTTAACGCTATTGTTAATGCCTTCTTTACATCTATCGGGAAGTGGGTCGGGAGAAAGGCCCCGATATTCTCGAAGCGCTCGTTAAAACCGCCTAAGTAGGAACGCCGTCGTTATGAAAAATTTCCTAAATAAACTCTGGGCCGTCGCGACCTCCCTCGAGGTCGCGGTCGTCCTCATCCTCGTGCTCTCGGCGTTCCAGATCGTCGGCGCGCTCCTGCCGCAGGGGATGGACCCGGACTTCTACGTCAAGGCGTGGGGCGACGGGACGTATACTACGTTGCGCGACTTCGGCCTGTTGAACATCTTCCGGGGGCCCGTCTTCATAATCCCGGCGCTCCTCTTGGGCGTCAACCTCCTCTGCTGTTCCATAAAGATACTCAAGCGCTTCATCCCGGAGGGGATAACGGGCCGCAACATCGTCTCGGCGCTCTATCATCTCGCGATCCTCGCGATGTTCGGCGCCTTCTTAACGACGTTCCTCGTCGCCTACGGCGGCGAGCTGACGATAAAGCCGGGCGAGACGATAACGGTGCTGTTCAAGAAGGGGGAGACGCGCTGGGCCGGCTTCGCGCCCCGGCTCGGCCTCGCCGCGCCCCGGAACGAGGAGTCGTCCTATAAACTCCGGTTGAAGAAGTTCGAGACGACGTACGTCGAGAAGGGTGGGAAGCTGTTCGTCAAGGACTGGCTGAGCGACCTCGAGGTATGGGAGAACGGCAAGGTCGTCAAGGCCAAGCGTATTCAGGTGAATGACCCCCTCGTCTACGGCGGCGTGAAGTATTATCAGGCCTTCTTCGACCAGAAGATCAAGTTTCGGGTGGACGGCGAGGAGCGCGAGCTCGGCCTGGGGGAGCCGCTTAAAGTAGGTAAAGAAATGCGGATGGTCTCGATGGTGAAGAGCGGGACGTTGCTCGCTGAGGACGGGCCGAGGCCGCTCGGGCCGTACGTCGAGCTCAAGACGATGCCGAAGGATAAATGGGCCCGCGTAACCAAGGACGTTCGCCCGGGCCAGCGCCTCGACTTGGGGAAAGCGGCGGACGTGAGCGGCCACGACGTTACGTTCGTCTCGTTCACCGAGGCCAGCGGCCTTACCTATAAACACGACCCGGCGGTGAAGTACCTCTGGGTCATCTGGATTCTGTTCACCGCCCTTATCGCGGTCCGGATATATCTCCAGGAGTCGCTCTTCCTGTGGTTCCGCCGGCCGCCCGAGGACGCCGCCGACTTAGCTTAGCTAAGTCGTAGGCGGATGTTCGTCCGTCCATCAGAACGGGAATTAAACCCGCCGCTTCCGGCGGGTGTCGAACGGTAGAGAACGACGTAGTTCTCGCGGGAGGTGTCCGTAGTGTATAAGAAGTTATATCTCGCGTTATTCATAACAAGCATCGCCGTCTCTCTGGCCGGATGTCGCCGGACCGGCGGCGGGCCGGCCTACTACGGCGGCGGCGAGGACGAGAACGTCGTCGAAGGGTCCGTCGTTGTGGGCGAGATCGTCCCCGCGGACGAGGACGTGGGCGAGGAGATCGACGAGTTCGCCGCCGGCGGCGAGTTCTCGACCGCCGCCGAGGGGACCGTTGGGACGAGCGAGGCGGCGACGAGCGAGGCCGTCGGCGTCGCCGCGGGCGGCGGTCTGGTGGACGGCTACCGCGTCCAGATTATCGCGAGCTCCTACGAGGATAACGCGAGCCGTGTCGCGGACCAGGTCCGCGCGGCGTTCGCCGGGACCGGCGTCTACGTGGAACACATCCAGGGGCTCTACAAGGTCCGCGTCGGCGACTTCACCGGCCGAGGCGACGCCGAGGCGATGCGCGGCCAGCTCAGGAACGCCGGCTACGGCGACGCGTGGATCGTCAAGGAGCAGGTGAACGCGCAGTAGCTCGCGGCCAGTTAGCCAAAGGCCAAGATACCAAACCCGCTCGGGAGGGCGGGTTTTCGCTTTCCGAAGACCCTTGACTTGCGGGTGGCCGTGCTGTATAAAAGATGGAAGGAGGTCCGCGCGTGAAGGTAGAGATTACGTATTGCGGCGAGTGAGACTACTTGCCGGAGGCCGCCGGCCTGGCGGCCGCGTTAGAAGAAGGGCTCGGCGTAAAGACCATACTACACGAGGGGAGCGGCGGCGTTTTCGACGTCGCCCTTGACGGCGAGGTTGTGTTTTCGAAGGCCGAGGCCGGCCGCTTCCCCGAGCACGAGGAGATAATCGCGAAGATAAAAAGTTCTACGGCGCCGTAATACGG
>CAZJNB010000036.1:0-10825 GCA_964547385.1 uncultured bacterium | reverse complement strand
TCCCGGCATAACGCCAGGAGGGCGGCGCACGCTACGCCGGGCCAGAAGTGCTTCCGGCTGAAAAAGTAGAGGGCGCCGAGGACCAGAGGGACGGCGAGGGCGCGGGGATGGAATTCACAGAGGTTGGCGCCGTGGAGCGCGGGCGAGAGGGCGAAACTCAGCGAGAGGGCGGCCGCGGGCCAGCGCGAACCTACGGCGGGCCGCGCGAGCGCGTAGACTAATACGACGCCGCTCGCGAGGAATGAGGACTGAAGGACTAACAAGTACGTCGGCTCGGCGAAGACGTAGCTTAGCGGCGCGAAGAGCGCGAGGATAGGCACGCAGGCGTCGGAGAAGCCGTTGGTCGCGCCGACCAGCGTTTGACGGAAGGGATGGCCCCGGCCGAAGTTGTAGATGACGTTTGCGAAGTAGCCGAGGTCGAAGGCGTTCGTTGCCATCGCCCGGTGGCGAGCTACGGTGACGGCGGAGAAGAAGGCGAAATACGCCCCGGCCGCGGCCCACACGAGTACGGTAGGCGATAACCTCACGCGGCCGGGCGAGCGGCGTGTCCGTCCGCCGAAGACGACGGCCGCGCCGGCGGCGCTGGCCACGGCGAAGGCGACGCCGCCGCAGATGATTACGCCCCCAAGGACGAACGTTACCGGATGCGGTTCGTGCATCCGGGCGGCGAGGAAGCCGAACATTTTACCTAACGTCGCGGCCAAGTTTACTTCTCATAAAAAAAGTTATACCTTTTTACTAACGGGTCTATACGCACGCCGATTTTAACTTCGTCACGGCGCTTAGTCTATCAAAAAGGAAACTCGTTTGTTCGCCGGGAAACGTTTTACGTTTTGGTTCGGTAAAAACTTGACGCGGGCGCTGGAGGGTGATACGCTATGAGCGGTGTCAACGGACGGCCGAAGCCGGGAGGTTAATATGCTGAGATATATCGGCCACGGGGCGGCGGCGTTTGCGGTCCTCGCGCTGGCGTGCGCGTCGGGCGGCGGCGCCGGGCCGGAAACGCCGGCGGCGTGGCGCTCGGCCCACAGCCCCACGAGCAAGGATATAAACGCGCTCTGGTCGCTCGCCGCGGATAACGTCTGGGCGTGCGGCGCGAACGGGACGGTTCTTTATTACGACGGCGACGAATGGCGGCTCGCCGTTACGACGCTGGCGCCCGACTTCTACGACATCCAGTTCATATCGCCCTCCCAGGCGTGGTTATGCGGCCGCGACGGTTGGGTGATGCGTTACGACGGTACCGAGTGGACGCGGGTGCCGCAGAACTTGCGCACCAATACGCTCTACGGCCTCCACGCGCGAAGTAGCGATGAGGTTTGGGTCTGCGGCGCCGGCGGAACGGTCCTCCATTATAAGAACGGCGGCTGGGTGGACGAATCGCCTAACGTGAGCAACGACCTCTACGGCATACGTGTAGTCTCGTTGAATAGCGGGTGGCTCGTGGGCGACAACGGCCGCATCCTCAGACGGGTCAACGGCGGTTGGACGCAGGTTACAAGCCCGGTCCAGGCCGACTACCGGTGTGTGTTTTTCCTAAACGACGACGAAGGGTGGTTCGGCGCCAGCGACGGTTACGTTGTCCACCTAAAAAACGGCGGCCTGAGCAAGACGCGGCTCCCGGCGGCCGAGACGGTACGGAGCGTCTACTTCAAACAGGACGGCCGCGGTTACGCCGTTACGAACGCGGGCAATATATACGCCTATACGCCCGCGGCCGGTTGGCGGAAGTGGTTCGAGGGCCCGAAGCCGCTCTACGGCATCGTCTTCTCGGAAGGCGAACGCGCCTGGGCCGTCGGGAAAGCCGGCCTTATCCTCCGGCACTAAGACGCGGCACACCGCCCTTGGAAAACGGCCCGGCCCCGAGGCCGGGTTTCCGTTATACCCTTGACCGCATACTATCCCTATGGTAGTTTTCCGCAGACGTTTTTCTTTTTCCGTAAAGGCGGTTGTTATATGAGCGGCGAAGTCGATACTCTGCTGGCGCGAATGCTCGACCGCGAGAACGAGCTGGCGCCGGTCTACGCGACGTTCAAGGGCGTCCACGATTACGACGAAGAATGGGATGACCCCGGGCCGGAAGGGCTCGCGGCCTTGGCGGCGTTCGTCGACGAATACCTCGGCCTGGTGGAGGGCGCCGCGGCGTCGGCCCAGGGGGACGACGCGGTAGACCTTACCCTCGCGCGCGCGCGGCTCGCGAATTACGATATTAGCCTGCGCCTGCTGGAGGACCCGCGCCGCAACCCCCAAGGGATTCCCGCGACGGTCGTGGAGGGCATCTTCACGATGTTCGTCCGCGGCTACGCGCCCCTCGAGGAACGGCTCGGGAAGATCCTCGCGCGGATGGAGAAGGTCCCGGCGTATTGCGAGAAGGCCAAGGCGTCGTTCACGAAGCCGGTGGCCCGGTTCACGGCCTTGGCCGAAGAGCTCGTCTCGCAGGGCGGGCCTTTCGTCGCGACCGCAATCCCGGCGGCGGCGGCGCAAGCGGGGAGCAAATACGCCGACGCGCTCAAGCGCGCGGGCGAGAAGGCCGCGGCGGCGTTCGAGGACTTTATCGCCTACGTGAAGCGGTTGCCGGCGCGCGAAGATTTCGCCGCGGGCCGCGAGGCCTTCGACCGGCTCCTTAAGGAACGGCACTTACTCGATTACGACGCCGACTCGTTATTGGCTTTCGGCCGGGAGTCGCTCGCCCGTCTCGAGGGAGAGGTCGCGACGCTGGCGGGGCAGGTTAAACCGGGCGCCTCGGTCGCCGCGGTTATTGAGGAGAGCAAGAACGACCACCCCCGGGCCGAGGAACTGTTGGACTTTTACCGGGGCTGGATGGCGCGGACGCGGGAGTTCGTTGTCGCGAAAGACCTCTGCGGCATCGCCGCGGGCGAGGAGTTGGAGGTTATCCCGACGCCCGAGTTCGAGCGCGCGGTGATTCCGTACGCGGCGTATATGCCGCCGGCGCCCTATGAGGACCAGCAGAAGGGCTTCTTTTACGTAACGCCGGTGGACGAGGCCGCGTCGCCCGAGAAACAGGAGGAGAAGCTCCGCGGGCACAACCGCGCGAAGGTGCCGGTCGTGGCGCTCCACGAAGGGTACCCGGGCCACCATCTACAGTTATGTTGGGCCAATCGTGTTCCCTCGCGCATCCGGCGCGAGACGCACAGCACGCCGTTCATCGAGGGGTGGGCGCTCTACTGCGAGGAGATGATGCGCGAAGAGGGCTTCTACGACGACGAGCGCGTTATCCTCGGGCAAAAGCGCGATACGTTGTGGCGGGCCGCGCGGGTGATTTTAGACGCGTCCTTGCACACCGGAAAGATGACTTTCGACGAAGCCGTAGCGTTCCTCACCGAGAAGGTGTTTATCGAGAGGAGCAATGCCGAGGCCGAGGTCAAGCGTTATATTTACACGCCGACGCAGCCGATGTCGTATCTCGTCGGGAAAAGCGAGATCGTGAAGTTACGCCGCGATTATTTCGCGCGTTTCCCGGAGGCGAAGGTGCGGGACTTCCACGACGCCCTTTTGGAGGTCGGCTCGTTGCCGGTGAAAGTCGTCCGCGACGCGGTCTTGGCGTAGGTGGCCTTCGGCGCCGCGGCGCAAGCGAACCGTCGGTCCTTAAACCAATATTGTTTTTACGGCGCCCTTTTGGTATATTATGGGGAAGCGTAGGCGGACGGCGTGAAGAAGTTACGCGGGACGCCGCTTGCTTGGTGGCATAGGCTAACGTTCCCGGGCGCGCTTTACTACTTGGCCGTCGCCGCGTTCTTTACGTCCGCCGCGGGCATTTTCTTCGGTAATAAATACGTTTTACCGGCGTTGGATGTCGTGGGCGCGTTACCGGCGCTCGCGTGGGTCCGCCTTCGGCGGCGATTTCACGCTACGGCGTACGCCGTATTATTCTGGGCGTTTTGGAAGACGGCGGCGGTAGCCTTTTTCACCGTTCTTATGCCGGCGCGCGCCGCGGCGGCGGTCGCTTGGGGGCGGGGATACGCGGGCGGCACGTTGCTGTGGCTCTCCTCGGGCGCGGACATCGCGGGCGTCGGGGCCGCAACGGCCTTGCGTCTCAAGCCGACGTTATTATTGGCGGGTGCGAGTCTGTTCTCGGCCGGCGTCGGCGGCTTGGTGGCCGCGGCGGCGTTGTTAAATTGCCAGGCCTATTACTTCGGCGTCTTGCTCTCCCGGGCGGTAGCGCCGTGGCGGGTGTTGGCGTTCGGCTGGCCTTTATGGGAGCTTTTACGGGCGTTTGGCCTGGCGAACATATTGGTCGCCGCGGCGGAGCCGGGAGTTATGTGGCTTAGGCGACGGCCGTTTCGCGGGCGGGATGTTCGGGACGGCATATTCGTCGGCTTGTTGATGTTGGCGGCGGCGTTCGTGGCCCAGGCCGCGCTCGCGCCTTGGTGGCGGGCGTTGCTCGAGCCCGGGGTTTTATTTTAAGGCCGGCTTGAGAGTATGAGGGCTTTCGCGATAATATTTACGCTATATGCTATCGCCGCCGGCGCCGCCGGCGCGAAGGTTTTGGTATGGGACCACGACGGCGGCCAGACCTTCGACGACCCGGAGGGCGGCGGCACCGTCGGGACCGATTACGCGGTGATGCGCGCGCTCGCCGCCAACGGCGTGAACGACGCCGAAAAAAAATACGTTCTTCCCTCGGACCTAAGCGGATACGATGTAGTTTTCGTATTGTGCGGTTTCTGGCCGCGGGACGGCGAGCTATCGTTCGCCGAGCGGCAGGCGTTGGAGACGTACCTTACGGGGGACGGCGGGAACCTCTATCTGGAGGGGACCGAGCTCGCCCGGCGATATAGCAATACGCCGCTCTTCACCTTGGCGGGCACGGGCTTCGCCGATGACGGCCGGCCGCAGGAGGAAGGTAACGTCAACGTCGCCGAGGGCATCGGGCCCTGGGCGGGTGCGAAGTGGGACTACTATGCGTATCAGGCCGACGCGCCGGACGCCTATGTGGATGAGCTCACCGCCGCGGAGGGCGAAGTAGTAATACGGTCGCGGCGCGCCGGCAACCAATCGAACGGCCGGCTCGTCCGATACGCGCCGGGGGGTTATCGGACCATAGTTTCTTCGTTTATCTTCGGCGCGGTGGCGGACGGGGCATACAAGAAGGCGGGGTTGATGTCGAAATACCTCGCTTTCTTCGGCGTAACGAGCGACTTTTTACATTCCGACGTGGCGCCGGCGTCCTTGGGGCGCATCCGGGCTCTGTTCCGGTAAAGGCCCCGTAGCCGGGCGACGGGAGGCAGAGAGAAGATGGGTTACGACGCGGGTTTGAAGAAACTTATCGCCAAAGTGGAGGCCAGCCGGCCGGCGCGCATCGCCGCGGTAAAAAAGGGCGAGCACTTCCCGCGGATGACGATGGAGGAGATCGACGCCATTCTGCAGAAGTTCCACCCGGACTTTCGGGCGGACGCCAAACGAGAAGTCGCCCTCGGGCCGAACAAGGGCGCGGTCTACCCCAATGAGTTGGTTGACGTGCTGGAAGCGCCCAGCCGGCTCGACGCCGCCGCGGTCGACCTCGGGCATATAGACTACGACGTGGACCTGCTCATCGTCGGCGGCGGCGGCGCCGGGTGCTCGGCGGCCATAACGGCCAGCGACGCCGGCGTCCGCAACATCCTCATCGCGACGAAGCTCCGCCTGGGCGACGCCAACACGATGATGGCGGAGGGGGGCATCCAGGCCGCGGATAAGGAGGACGATTCGCCCCTCATCCACTACCTCGACGTCCTCGGCGGCGGCCGCTTCGCGAACAAACCCGAGCTCGTCGGCGCGCTGGTCCACGACGCGCCGCTGGTTATCGCCTGGCTCGAGAAGCTGGGTGTAATGTTCGATAAGACCGAAGACGGGACGATGCGCACCCTCCACGGCGGCGGCACCAGCCGCAAGCGCATGCATTCCTGCGGCGATATCTCCGGCGCCGAGATTATGCGGACGCTCCGCGACGAAGTCCAGTGTCGGCCGTATATTAAAACTTTGGAATTCGCGCCGGCGTTGGAGATTATCAAAGACGAGGGGGGACGGGCCGCGGGCGCGGTCCTCTATGACCTCGACCGCGACCAATACGTCGTCGTACGGGCGAAGCGCACCATAATTTCTACCGGCGGCTTCGGTCGCCTCCACCTGATGGCCTTCCCCACGACGAACCATTACGGCGCGACCGCCGACGGCCTCGCGATAGCCTACCACGCCGGCTGTGAGCTCGTCTTCCTGGAGTCGTCGCAGTTTCACCCCACCGGCGCGATCTACCCGGAGCAGATCGTAGGGCTCTTGATTACGGAGAAGATCCGCGGCGCCGGTTCTCAGTTCGTGAACGTGGACGGCGAGCAGTTCGTCTACCCGCTGGAGACGCGGGACGTCGCTTCCTCGGCGCTCATCCGCGAGTGCGGCGCGCCGGATAAGGGGGGCCGCGGCAAGGGCATCGCGACGCCTTCCGGCCGCGCCGGTATCTGGCTCGACTCGCCGATGATCGACATCCTCCGCGGCCCGGGGACGGTCCGGCGCGACTTTCCGGGGAAATACCGGATGTACGACAATCACGGCATCGACATCTCCCGCGAGCCGATGTTGGTCTACCCCACCCTCCACTATCAGAACGGCGGCGTCGTCATCAACGACGACGCCTCGAGCGTCCACGTCGAGGGGTTATACTTCGCCGGCGAGGTGGCGGGCGGCATTCACGGCAAGAACCGCCTTATGGGGAACTCGCTGTTGGACGTATGCGTATTCGGGCGGCGAGCGGGCGTCGCGGCCGCGGCGGCCCTTCCGGCCGTTACGCTGGGAGCGCTTACCCTCGCCCACGTCCAAAGCTGGAACGAAGAGGTCGCTCGCGCCGGCGTGAAGAGCGAACAGCCCGCGCCCATCCTCTTCCCGGACTACCGCGGGAAGGTGATGTAGCGCCGGCGTAGCCGATGGCGTGGCTCGAGGCGACATTAAGGTTTTTCGGCTTCGCCGTCTGCCACACGCTGCCGTCGCGGACCCTGGTCTTCGGCGGCCATTATCTTCCGGTATGTTCTCGCTGTACCGGCATCTACCTCGGCGTTGCGCTAACTTACGTCTACTTGGTAGTGCGCCGGGGTTTTCGGGTGAACGCGCTGCCGCCGCTGGCGGCGTCGCTCGCGGTCGCGGCGATGTTGTTGCCGATGGCGGTCGACGGCGTTTCTTCCTACGCCGGCCTCCGCGAGACGAACAACACGTTGCGCTTCCTCACCGGCATCGTCGCCGGCGGCGCCTTGCCGATATTCGCGTTCCCCCTCCTCTCCGCGGAGCTTGTCGTCGCCGCGGGAAAGAAAAAGGCGATACGGCCGTTCGAGCGATGGTTCGACTACCTATTATGGCTCGGGCTGTTGGCGGCGGCGGCGGCGCTGGTCTTCGCCGGGTGGCCCGCGCTCTACTACCCGCTAGCGGTGGTATCTATCTTGGGGTTGCTCGCGATCTTCTTGAACTTGGCGTTGACGATATGGGAGATGGCGCTGGAGCGCGCCCGGTGGGCCCGGCGGCCGTGGACCGTCTTATTGGCGGCCCTTACGGTCTTGTTGCTGTTCACGTTGTTGAACATCTTTCATCGTTTTACGCTTAAGGCGATGCTCGCGGCCACCGGCGGCGTATTGCCGACGTAGGTTATCCGTCGGCGCAACCTGGCGTCGGCGCGGGCGGGATGCCGGCAAAACGTAGCTGAAAGGCGAGCTGTATTATTAGGCGTCGAGCCCGCGGGCGGGAAAAGATACCGGCCGCCGTTTCGAAACAAGGCTTTATACATCGCCGCTCGGCGTTTTATTGACCACCGTTCTGTATTTTTGGGTTGTGACTATTGCGGTCCTGTCCATTTTGCGGTATATGGTTCCGGCGACGGCGCTGGTTTTGGTGTTCGCCGCGGTCGCCGCGGACGCGGTTTTGACGGCCGGCTCGACGCGTTACCGTCTCGGCGTTGGAAGGCGGCGACGGTGAAGGGGCTTCGGTCTTCGGCGCGGCGGAACGCGTTATGTGCGGTTGTTATCGTAGTTTTTTCGGTATTAATCCAACTGGCGTTCCTCGGCGTTTTGCCCGCGTCCGCGCGGGCCGTAGTATCCGCCGACTACAATCAGTATTACGCGCCGGTCGCGGAAAGCATAACCGCCGGAAACGGTATTACGTGGCGGGGCCGGTTGGCGGTCCGCTACCCGCCCGGGTATCCCGTTATCTTGGCGGGCATCTTCTCGTTGGCATCTCGGGCCGGTGCCGGCCGGCTGGCGTCGATAATAACGTTCAACGTGGTCGCGTCTTCGCTCAGCGCCCTGCTAATATTTTCGATCGCGGCCTTCCTTTTTAACGCCAGGGTCGGCTTGCTGGCGTCTCTGCTGTGGGCCGCGTATCCGTTCGGCTTGTGGCTAATTAAAGGCCCGCATAGCGAAGTCCCTTTTATAACTCTCCTGTTGGCGGGTACGGGGGTCTACGTATATGCTTTCCATCGGAAGAGTGCCGGCCTTTATTCCTTAGCCGGCGGCCTCCTCGCGGCCGCGGCGTTAATTAGGCCCATCGCGTTATTTCTCGTCGGCGTCTACGCCGCGTGGACCTTTTTCGGCGGCGGCCGCTCGTGGCCTACGCGGGTGATTAACGTGGGCGTTTTATTGGTGGGGTTCTTGGTAGTTATCGCGCCGTGGGAAGTGAAGGTATTTACTTCCCGGGGGAGGTTTATCCCGCTGAGCACCGGCGCGGTCCCGAGCGTTATCGACGGCTTGACGTTCGGCGTTACCGGCGCGCCGGCCGCGCCCGTCGCCGAAGATGTTAAGATGTTGATGCGCCGGCTGGAGGCCGAACGTGCGGAGGTACGCGGGCCCGAAGACGTCTTAGCCTTTTTGGCCGGGGAGGTTACGACGCGGCCGGCGTCGTTGGGGAAATTGCTCGCCATAAAAGCCGCGCGGAGTTGGTTCGGCGTCGCCGCCCGGCATCAATATGAGAAATACATTTTGGCGGTCCAGCTCGGTTATTTCGCGCTAATCGTTCCTGGTATAATAGTAGCGTTCCGGCGCTTCCGGGGGAACGCGCCGTTCCTTTGTATTTTATTAATTACGGTTCTATATTTTTATGTTATGACTATAGCGGTCCTGTCCATTTTGCGGTATATGGTTCCGGCGATGGCGCTACTTTTAGTGTTCGCCGCCGTCGCCGCGGACGCGATTTTAGGGCGGCTCGGCGGCCGGCGCGCGGCCGCCGGCGTTTCAAGGCCGTCGCCCGTCGCCCCCTAAGTCGAAGATGAACAAGGAAGTATCGGTGACACCCGACGCAGGCTGGCGCGAGCGCGAGAACCGCTTGGTGGACTTGCTCGAGCCGGCGGTCCTAACGGCCCTCTACTTTTACGCGCTCGTCTCGGGCGTGTGGGGGTTGGTGGCGGGCATCGTCGCGGTGGCGCGCTGTAAGCTCGAGGCGAACAGGCGCGTCGGCAAGATATGCATAATATTGGCCGTCGTGAACTTCGCCTTAGTGGCTTGCCTGGTCGTCGCGTATATTCTCATAATAATCTTCGCCTTCGGCTACGTCGCCTGGGCGACGGCGCCGGCGGGCGGCGGCTGAGCGTAGCCGCCTCCGGCCCGGGAGGACCGAGTTATGGAAGAGCTCTTAACGAACGTGGATTGGGACGAGAAGAAGCGGCGGCTCGTGGACCTGCTCGAGCCGCTCCTGGTCGCCTACCTCTACGTCGTCGCGGTGATTTCGCCGGTCTTGGGTTTAATACTGGGTATCGTCGCCCTCAAGAGGTGCCGGCTCGAGAAGAACAAACGCGTCGGCAAGGTTTGCATCATCATAAGCATCGTCGCCTTCGGCGTCTTAGCGCTGTGCATCGTCGCATATATCCTCTTCATCGTGTTCGCGTTTGCGATGGAGAAGGGGTCGTCGCCCTTTTAGCGTTGGCCCGAGGACGCCGGCTTACTTCTACGCTGCCGTAGCTTTTAGGAGAGCGAGCTATGAAGATCCACGAATACCAGGCCAAGGAGATTTTTCGGGAGTTCGGCGTCGCGACGCCGGCGGGCCACGTCGCGACGAGCGCCGGGGAGGCCGAGAAGGTCGCCGCGGAAATAGGCGCGCCCGTCGCCGTCAAGGCCCAGGTCCACGTGGGCGGCCGGGGCAAGGCCGGCGGCATCAAAGTCGCGCAAACGCCGGCCGAAGCCAAGGAGGCCGCGGCGCAGATTTTGGGGATGGACATCAAGGGCCTCACCGTCGAGAAGGTCCTCGTCGAGGAGGCCTCCCGCATCGCGAAGGAGTATTACCTCGGCTTCGTCAACGACCGTGACGCGAAGTCCGTTACGCTGATGGCCTCCGCCGAGGGCGGCGTCGAGATCGAGGAGGTCGCCCGGACGAAGCCGGAGGCGATAGTCAAGGAGACGATGGACCTCTGCCTGGGCCTCCATCCCTACCAGGCCTTCGCCGTCGGCAAGCGCCTCACCGGCGACGCTAAAAAGGCCCGCGCCGTCGCCGCGGTCCTGGGTAAGATATACCAGGCCTTCGTGGCCTACGACTGCTCGCTCGCCGAGATAAACCCCTTCGTCGAGACCGAGGACGGCGCCTTCCTCGCGCTGGACGCGAAGATAAATATCGACGATAACGCCCTCGCGCGGCACCCCGAGCTCGCCGCGGGCCGCGACGACCTGGCGGAGACGGAACTCCGCGCCAAGGCCGCGGGCCTGTCCTACGTCCCGATGGAGGGCAACGTTGCCTGCATCGTCAACGGCGCCGGCCTCGCGATGACGACGATGGACCTCATCAAGCTCTATGGCGGCGAGCCCGCGAACTTCCTCGACGTCGGCGGCTCGAGCTCGCCGGAGAAAATCCTCACCGCGATGGACATTAT
>CAZJNB010000035.1:0-10991 GCA_964547385.1 uncultured bacterium | reverse complement strand
AAGCCGACACTTACGCCGGCGCCCCGGACGAATGGGAGAAGGCCGAGGCCGCCTTGGCGGAAACGCTCAGCCGGCTGGACCTCCCCTACACCCGCCGAGAAGGGGAAGCCGTTTTCTACGGCCCCAAGATCGACTTTCAGATCTACGACGCTCTCGGGCGAAAGTGGCAGGGGCCCACGATTCAATTCGACTTCAACCTCCCGCCGCGCTTCGGCGTTAAATACGCCGGCGCCGACGGCGCCGAGCACCAGTGCTTTATGATCCACCGGGCCCTCCTGGGCTCCATCGAGCGCTTCTTCGGCAGCCTGCTCGAGCACTACGCGGGCGTCTTTCCGCTGTGGCTCGCGCCCGTCCAGCTAAGACTCCTCCCGGTGAACGCGGACGCGGCGGCGGCCGCGGCGGCGGTCGCGGCCAAGCTGTGCGCCGAGGGCCTCCGTGCCGACGTGGACGATTCCAAGGCGAACCTCAACGGCAAGATACGCGCGGGCGAGCTGGCGAAGGTCCCCTTCCTCGGCGTCGTGGGACGCCGGGAGGCCACGGCCGGGACCGTCGCGCTCCGGCGCCACGGCGGCGAGGATTTGGGCGCCGTCGCCGTCGCGAAAGTCGTGGCCGCGTTCCGGCGGGCGGTCGCCACGAAATCTCTCCAAGTTACGTTCGACGATTAAGGACGGCGGCACGCCTTTTCGAAAGGGTTATCCGGCCGCGCTCGGAAATATTTACTTTACAAAGGTATGCAATTATGCTATACGCTTTGGCCCCGGTGATTGACATAACCATAAGATGAAGAGGAGAAAGCCGAAGCGCGCGACGAAACCTCGGACTCGCGTTAACCGGCGCATCCGCGTGCCCCAAGTTCGGCTGGTCGATGAAGACGGGTCCCAGCTCGGCGTCCTGGAAACGAAAAAAGCGCTGTCGTACGCCGAAGAGAAAGGGCTGGACTTAGTAGAGGTTGCGCCCGCGGCCCGGCCGCCCGTCTGCCGGGTGATGGACTTCGGGAAGTTCCTCTATGAGCAAAACAAGCGCCAGCGAGAAACACGGAAAAGCCATACGGTTTCCATCATCAAAGAGATAAAGATCCGCGTCAAGACCGACGACCACGACGTCAACTTCAAGGTAGCGCACATCATTAAATTCCTCGAGCAAAAACACCGCGTTAAAGTTACCGTCGTATTCCGCGGCCGCGAGATAACCCACACCGACCGCGGACGGACGGTTCTGAAACGCGTCGTCGCCGACCTCGCCGGCCGCGCCACCGTAGAAAGCGAGCCCCGCTTGGAAGGGCGGACGATGTCGATGTTACTCGCGCCCGCCAAGAAGTCGCGGACCGAAACCGACGGCGAGTAGTACCGCGCCTGAAGGAGATATATGCCTAAAATGAAAACCGTTCGCGGCGCCGCCAAGCGCCTCCGCCGGAGCGCCAGCGGTAAAATAATACGGAACCGTTCCGGCGCCGGCCACCTTATGACGTCGAAGTCGACGTCGCGGCGACGGCGCCTCCGGACGAAAACCGTCGTATCCCGCGCCGACGCCAAAGCCGCCGCGACCCTCATCCCCTACTCGCGCAAGAAGCGCTAACCGACCGCGGCGAGCCTGGAGTTATTATGGTACGAGCAACCAATCCTTCGGCAACGCATCGCCGGCGCAAAAAACTCCTCCGCCGCACGAAAGGCTTTCGCGGCGGGAGCCGGAACCTCTACCGGGTGGCGCGCAACGCCGCCTTCAAAGCCCGGCAACACGCTTACGCGGACCGCCGCCGCCGGCGTCGCCTCCTGCGCCGTCTGTGGATTACGCGCATCAACGCCGCGGCCCGGGCCCTCGGCCTTCCATACAACCGCTTTATGAAAGGCCTGCGCCAAGCCGGCATAGAACTCGACCGCCGCTTCCTGGCGGACGCCGCGGTCCGCCACCCCGAGGCCTTCGCGGCCCTCGTCCAGCGCGCGCACGAAGCGCTCGACGCCGACTGACACTACCCTCGCGGCCCTAACGCCGACCCGCTATCACGAGAAAGGAGCCCCGCGTGGCAACCGCCGAACACCCAACCATCGCGGTAACGATGGGAGACCCGGCCGGCATCGGCCCGGAAATAGTCGCGAAGCTCGTGGCCGCGCCCCGCAAAAAAGTTACGACCGTAATTGTCGGCGACCAGAAACTCCTCGACGCCGCCGCCCGCGCCTTCAATATAAAACTCGGGCGCATTCACGTCATCTCTCGTCCCCACCGGGCCAAGTTCGTCGCCGACGCGGTCAACTTCGTCCAGGTAAAAGTCCCCGGCCTCAAGAACGTTAACCCGGGCGAACCGGACGCCCGCACCGGCGCCGCGGCGATGGCCTTCGTCGAAAAGGCCACCGACCTCGCGCTTCTCAACGAAGTGGACGCCGTCGTCACTGCGCCCATCTCCAAAAAGGCCATAAACGACGCCGGCTTCCACTTCGCCGGCCACACCGAGTATTTCGCGACCCGGACCAATACCGCCAAATACGCGATGTGCTTCGTCGCCGATGAACTCCGCGTCGCCGTCGTTACCGGCCACGTCCCGGTGCGTAAAATCCACTCGAACGTCAAACTCAGCCGCGTCCTGCGCACCCTCTCCCTCCTCGACAACTTCCTCCGCACCCTCGGCGTTGACGCGCCCCGCCTCGCCCTCACCGGCCTAAACCCCCACGCCGGCGAGAGCGGCCTCCTCGGCGCCGAAGAACTCGGCGAAATCGCGCCCGCGGTCCCGGCCTGCTCCAAATTGGGGATAAACGTTACCGGCCCGCTGAGCGCGGAAGCCGCGTTCGTCCGGCACATCGTCGGCGAATTCGACGGCGTCGTCGCGATGTTCCACGACCAGGGCCTCGTCCCCCTTAAAGTCCTCGCGCCCCACAAGGCCGTCAACGTAACGATCGGGCTCCCCTTCATCCGGACCTCGCCGGGCCACGGCGCCGCTTGGGACATCGCGGGCCGCGGCATCGCCCGCGCCGACAGCCTGAAGAACGCCGTTACGCTGGCCGCCAAACTCGCCCGGCTGGCCCGCGCGCGATAACGGCCGACGCCGAAGGGCCAACCGCCGAAACCTTATTGAAGAATATGACCGCCAGCACCAAAACGACCGCCCCAACGCCGCCGCGCGCCCTCGCGCCGGACGCCGCCGGCCGCGAGCTTTTCGCACTCGCGAACTCGCTGGCCCACGAAATCCGTAACCCCCTCCACGCGCTCTCGTTGAACTTAAACTTGCTCGCGCGCGACATCGGCACGGGCCCGGCCGCGTCCACCATCGCCGCAGCCCAACGAGAAGTCGGCCGGCTGGACGAGCTCCTCACGACGTTTCTGCGCTTCGCCCGGCCCAAGACGCCTCGCCCCGCCGCCGTAGACGTTCGCGAGCTTTTGGGCGAAGTCGAGGTCTTCATCGCGCCGGAAGCCGCCAAGCACGGCGTCGACCTCAACTTCCAAACGCCCGCCGGCCTTACCGTTACGACCGACGGCAACCTCCTCAAACAGGCGCTCTTGAACGTTATCCTGAATTCCTTCGAGGCCGGCGCCGGCCGGGTGGAAGTCCTCGCCGCGGCCGCCGACGGCCGCGTCTATATAACCGTTCGCGACGA
Organism: uncultured bacterium; assembly: GCA_964547385.1. GTDB lineage: Bacteria > RBG-13-66-14 > B26-G2 > WVWN01 > WVWN01 > CAZJNB01. The sequence goes on along the minus strand of CAZJNB010000035.1, from coordinate 7,407 downwards.
CGGCCCCGGCTTCGCCGAGCCGGCGCGCGCGTTCGAACCTTTCTACTCTACGAAACCCGACGGCTCCGGCCTCGGCTTGGCTATTTCGCGGGCTATCGCTATCGCCCTCGACGGTGAACTGCGAGTGGACGCCCCTGCCGCCGGCGCCGAAGTCACATTAACCATACCGCGTCGGGCGCCCCAAAGCAAACGCGCCCCCACCGTAGCTGAAGGAGGATAAACCCTTATGTCCCCGAAGAAGAGCCGATGGGACCGCGCCCGGGTAACCGCGGGGATAAAAGACCTCGCGGCGAAAAACGTGCGCCTTACCGTTAAAAACGTCTCCCGTAAATACTCCGCCCTCTATAGCGCCGCGCTCCGCTACTTCGACGGTTGGGGCCCGGCCGTAAAGGCCGCGGGGATCGACTACGACGCGATAAAACGTCGCAGCCGCCGCGAAGCGGTGAAGAAGATTACGAAATGGGACCGCGCCCGCGTCCTCGAAGAAATCAAGAATACGCCCTTCGATAAGTTGTGGTACGTCTACAAGAACAATATCGCCCTCCACTCCGCGGCCCGTCGGGAATACGGCTCCTGGCGCAAAGCGCTCGAGGCCGCGGGTTACGACTACGACGAGGTCAATAAAGCCGCCGGCACCCGCTACACGTCGTGGACCCTCGAAAAGATCGTCCGTATGGTCCGGGAGCTCGCGCCCGACCACCTCTCCTACGGTAGTATGGCCAACGAGAACTTGTTGTTATACTCCGCGGCCTACCGCCGCTTCGGCAGTTGGCAGAACGCGCTCCGCGCCGCCGGCCTTTCCGAAGAGGTCATCGCCCAGAGTTTTAAAAATCGGAAGTGGACACCCGACCGCATCCTCGAGGAGATCCGGGAACGTTACGAGCAAGGCGGCAAACTCGCGAGCGGCTACATGCAGCGCCACGAACCCAGCCTTTTCTCCGCGGCCTTCCGCCGCTTCGGCTCGTGGGGCGAGGCCATCGCCGCCGCCGGCATCGACTACAAGACGATCCTGCGCAACAAAGCCCATACGCGCTGAGCTCGGCCTCGGCCCGAGATATTAAAAAAGCCCCGGCGACGCCGGGGCCTTTTTTTGTCCGAACGCCGAGGGCTCAGTTCTGCATTTCGCCCTCGCGCGTGCGCTGGCGGATGAAGGTGGGGATGTCGAAGTCGGAGGCGACCAGGCCCTCGTCGAAGTCCACCGCGGTACCCTCCGGCGGCGCCGGCGGCATCGGCGCCGCGTGAACTAAGGGCGCCGGTATCTCCATCTCGGACGCGACGCCGGCCTCCCGTAACAGCGAACCCTCAAAGCCGGTAGCGATGACGGTGATGCGGAACTCCTCCAGGCCCTCCTCGACGACGGCGCCGACTATGACGTTAGCGTCCTCGTCAGCTACTTCGCTCACGATGCTCACCGCGTCGTTTATCTCGCAAAGGGCCATATCCGGACCGCCCGTAACGTTGATGAGGATGCCGCGAGCGCCCTTGATGTTCATACCGTCCAACAGCGGGCTGGCGATGACGTTCTGGGCCGCGACCGTAGCCCGGTCCTCGCCGACGGCCGCGCCGGTGCCCATTATAGCGCCGCCGCCCGCCTCCGCCATTACCGTCCGGACGTCCGCGAAGTCGACGTTGATAAGGCCGGGGACCGTTATGAGGTCCGAAATGCCGCGGACCGCCTGCACCAAGACGTCGTCTGCGAGCTGGAACGCGTCCTCGAGCGACGTCTCTCGCGCACACAGCTTCAACAGCCGCTCGTTCGGAATCACGATTAGCGTATCCACTTTCCCGGCGAGCTCTCCCAGACCCGCCTGCGCCTTCCGGAGCCGCTGGGTTCCTTCGAAATGGAACGGCCTCGTTACGACCGCGACGGTGAGGGCGTCGAACTCCCGGGCGATATCAGCGATGACCGGGCCCGCGCCGGTCCCGGTCCCGCCGCCCATCCCGGCGGTGATGAAGACCATATCGGCGCCGTCGAGCGCCCGGTAGAGGGCGTCGCGGTCCTCTTCCGCGGCAAGCCGGCCGACGTCCGGCTTGCCGCCCGCGCCCAATCCTTTCGTCAACTGCGAGCCGATTTGGATCTTCTGCAACGCCTTCGTCTGGCGGAGCACTTGCGCGTCGGTATTAGCGACGATGAACTCCACGCCCCGGATCTTGGCTTCGATCATCCGATTGACCGCGTTGCCGCCGCCGCCGCCGATGCCGATGACCTTGATCGTCGCGAAATGTTCGTATTCCGGTGTGAATTCCAACATATCTCGTAACCTCCGTTAAAAGATGTTTTCCATCCAGGATTTCATCTGCGCGAAGATCTTATGAAAGATAACGGCGTCGTTATCCGGGCCGTCGCTGAAGCGGCCTTCCTCGGGTAAGTTGTAGAGGATAAGGCCGACGCCGGTGGCGAAGAGCGGGTCCGCCACCGACTCCGAAAGGCCGGTAACGCCCAGGGGCATCCCCACACGCGTGGGGACGTTGAAAACCTGCTCGGCGAGTTCCTCGATGCCTTCCAAATTGGCGCACCCGCCGGTGATGACAACGCCCGCGGCCAAAAGCTCTTGGAAGCCCGAGCCGTGGACCTCCCGTTTGACCAGCGTTAAAACCTCCTCCAACCGGGCCTGGACGACCTCGGCGACGAAACTCCGGTCTATCATCCGGGCACGCCGGCCGCCGACGTCCGCCACCTCGATCATAGCGTCCTCGCGAACGAGCGACGTTAGCGCGACCGCGTATTTCTGCTTGATCTGCTCCGCGGCGAGCCGCGGCGTTCTGAGCCCCACCGCCAGGTCACGCGTTACCGCATCGCCACCCATCGCCAACACCGACGTGTGCTGGACCGCGCCCTCGTAGAAGACCGCGACGTCCGTCGTCCCGCCGCCCATATCCACCAAAGCGACGCCCAGCTCCATCTCGTCGGGCGTGAGGACCGCCCGTGCCGACGCCAACGGCTCCAACACCAACCGGTTGACCTTCAGGCCCGAACGCGTTACGCTCTTGACCAGGTTCTGCGCGGACGTGATCGCGCCCGTAATGATGTGCACCTCGGCTTCCAACCTTGTCGCGACCATCCCCCGCGGGTCCCGGATGTTGTGTTGGTCATCCACCCGAAACTCCTTGGGGAGAACGTGCAGGACTTCCCGGTCCGCCGGCAGCGCGATCGCCTTCGCCTGTTCGACGCACCGGTCGATGTCCTTTTTGCCTATCTCCCGGTCCGCCCGGGCGATCGCGACCACGCCCTTGCTGTTCATACTTTTAATATGGCCGCCGGCGATACCGACGTTGATCTCCTGCACCTCGACGCCCGCCATCTGCTCCGCCTCGCGCACCGCCTCCACGATAGACTGGACGGTGCTTTCGATGTTCACGACCATCCCTCGCTTGCTGCCGAGGGACGGCGCCAGCCCCGTTCCTAATATCTCTACCGCCGGACCGCCGTTCGCCTTCGCGATCACGCAGCAGACTTTCGTCGTTCCCACGTCCAGACCCGTTACAACGTTATACTTCTCCGTCATCCTCTTTACCACCTCCCGCGTTGCCGCCGGGCGCGGTCGCGCCCGTTACGATGACGTCGGCGCCGAAGCGAACGTCGTACGTTACAACGCCCGAGCCGCCGGCCGCGGTCGTCAGTTCATATACCCGTAACAGCCGTCGCGCGGTCCGTTCGTCGAACGTCGGGCCGTAGCGCACCCGCCGCCGGCCGGCCGCCAAGACGATAACGCCCTCGTTCACGTCCACGTAATCCACCGCCGCGAGCCACGGCCGGTCCACCACGGCGAGGGCGTCGAGCGCCCCCAGCGCCGCGGCGACTTCGGCCCGGGCCAGCCGCTTCCCCGCCACCGCGCCCCTCACCCGGTAACGCTCGCCCACCAGAACCGGCACGTCCTCATAGCCGGCCGCCATCGCCTCGAGGACCACGCCGTCGCCGGCCACTTTATACAATTCGCCGTTTATCACTGCCGCGGCGACCGTCGGCCGCTCCTCCACCATTATCACGACTTCCGCCGGGAGGCGCCGCCGAACCGTAGCGCCGCGGACCCGGGGCGAACGGCACAGCCGCCGGCGCGCCGCTTCACCGTCTATCCGGAAGAGGTTGTCGCCGGGCGCGAGGCCCGCTGCGGCCAGGACTTCCGCCGCGGTCATATAGGACGCCCCCCGCACGGTGTAGCCGCCCAGCCGCCACGGCCCCGCCGTCGCCGAGCCGTAGACCACATAGGCACCCACCACGGCCGCGGCGCCCACGATTACCGCCGCGGCGAGCCGCCGCCCGGTGTGCCCGCCGGCGCGGCTCGCCCGGCGCCCGGGCCGGCCCACACCACCTTCCGCTACGCTCTCGTATCTAGCCGAAGTCACCTAAAAGCTCAATCTCCCGTTCCAACGTTACGTCGAAGTCGGCCTTGACCTTTTCGCGAACCTCGCCGATTAGCGCGTAGATGTCGGCGGCCGTCGCACCGCCCTCGTTTACGATAAAGTTGGCGTGCTTGCCCGAGACCGCCGCCTCGCCCCGCCTAAGCCCCTTGAGGCCGGCCCGCTCGATCAACTCGCCCGCGCTGTGCTCGCCCGGCGGGTTCCGGAAGACGCACCCGGCGGACGCGGCGTCGAGCGGTTGGCTGCGAAGCCGCCGCGCCCGGTATCCCGCGGCCCGGCTCTCGAGCTCGGCCCCGGGCGTAGGCGTAAGTTCGAACGCCACCTCGGTAACCGCGAACGGCGGCGGGACCGGGAACCGCACCGTGCGGTAGGCGACGGCGACGTCGCCCGGGCCCAGCCGGGCCCGCGAGCCGTCCGCGGCCACGAGCTCCACCGACGTTATAACGTCCCATATCGCCCCGCCGAAGGCCCCGGCGTTGGTGCACGCCGCGCCGCCGACGGTCCCGGGAAGCCCCCCGGCCCACTCCAGGCCGCCGAGACCCAGGGCGCCGCACGACTTCACGAGCGACGCGAGCCGCCGGCCGGCCCCCACGACGACCTCCCGGCCCCGGCTCGCGAGTTGGGCCAGCGTGTCGCAGATGCGGATGACGACGCCGTCGAAGCCGGCGTCCGCGACCAAGAGGTTGCTCCCGGCGCCCATCACGAACGTCCGCTCGCCGGCGGCGAACACCTCCTCCACGTCGCGCGCGGTGGCCGGCACGAGCAGATACTTCGCCGGGCCGCCGGCGCGGTAGCTGGTATAGCGGGCCAGCGGCGCCGCGGCCACGAGGCTGCCCTCCACGCGGTCCTGCCAGCGGCTCGAGCCGCCGTCAATTGGTAAGAAAACGCAATACATCCTCGGCAACCTTCCAGACGTCGCCCGCGCCCACGTGGACGATTACGTCGCCCGGCCTCATCACCGCGGCCACCTGCGCCGGGACCGCGGCCTTGTCCGGAACGTGATAGACATCCCGGTGCCCGCCGCGGACCAGGCCCGCGACGATGCCCTCCGCGGAGACGCCGACGATCGCGGCCTCGCCCGCTGGATAGATGCCGGTAACGATGATTACGTCCGCGGCGGCCAGCGCCGCCGGGAACTTCTTCATCTGGTCGCGCGTGCGCGTATAGCGGTGCGGTTGAAAGACCGCGACGAGCCGGCGCCCGGGGTACGCCTGGCGGAGCGCCGCGAGCATCGCGGTGACTTCCGTCGGGTGGTGCGCGTAGTCGTGCATCACCGTTACCGAACCCGGCACTTCACCCAGCCGTTGGAAACGCATCTCGACCCCTTCGAATTCTGCGAGGGTTTGCGCGACGGTCGCGAAGTCCACGCCCGCGACGATAGCCATCGCCGCCGCGGCGCCGGCGTTCAACGCGCTCCATACCCCCGGTAAGTTAACGGTGAGTCGCCCCAAATGTTTGCCCTTCATCGTAAAATCGAACGACGTCTTCAGACCTTCGCCGACGATGTCGCCGATAACCACGTCCCGCCCCGGGCCGGTGCCGTAAGTCATAACCGGCTTCGTCAACTGCTCGCTGATGCTCGCGACGCCCGGGTCATCGGCGCAGACCAGCGCCAGGCCGTAAAAGGGGACCTTGTTCAAGAACTGCACAAAGGCCCGGCGGATGTTGTCGAATTCGCCGTAGAAGTCGAGGTGGTCCTCGTCGACGTTGGTGCACAGCGCGTAGATAGGCGCCAGCGTGAGAAAGGAACCGTCGCTCTCGTCGGCCTCGGCCACAAAATACTCCCCGGCCCCCAACCGGGCGCCGCCGCCGACGCTGTTGACGCGGCCGCCTACGACGAACGTGGGCTCCAGGCCGCCGGCGGCGAGCAACGTCGCGAGAATCGACGTCGTCGTCGTCTTGCCGTGGGTACCGCAAACGGCGATGCCTTTCTTCAACCTCATAAGTTCGGCCAACATCTCGGCCCGCCGGATGACCGGGACGCCCCGCGCCCGCGCCCGGGCGACCTCGACGTTATCGCCCGGGACCGCCGTCGAAACAACAACTACTTCGGCGTCCTCCACGTTCGCCGCGGCGTGCCCCTCGAAGATATGGATACCTTTCTCCCGTAATCGTTCCGTCGCCGCGCCTCGCCGGAGGTCCGAGCCCGAGACCTCGAAGCCGAGGTTGTGTAAAATCTCGGCCAGGCCGGACATACCGACGCCGCCCACGCCTACGAAGTGGATCTTCTTTATCGGCCCGAAGTCCGTCATAGCGTAACGCCGGCGAGGGCGAGCGCCTCCCGGACGACCCGGGCCGCGGCGTCCGGCCGCCCCAGCTCCCGACTCAGCCGCGCCATCGCGGCCCGGCGGGTGTCGTCGTGTTCCAACTCGAAGACGAGGGCCGCCAGCGTAAGGCCGTCGAAGTCCGCGTCCTCCACCACGACCGCGGCCCCCTCCTGTTCCAAATACGTCGCGTTCCGCAGTTGGTGCGCGTGGGCCGCGAACGGATAGGGCACCAGGACCATCGGCTTCCCGAACGCGAGGACCTCGGCGACGCCGCCGCCCGCGCGGCAGACCACCAGGTCCGCGGCGCGGTAACACTCGTATATCTCGTCGAAGAAAGGCCGGGCAACGAGCCGCCCTTCCCACCCGGGCGGCGTCTCCCACCCGGCCCCGGCGTCGCCCGTCTGGACGATGAACTGAACGTCCGCCGCCGCCAACGCGCCCAACGCGTCGTGGGCCGCGACCACCAGCGACCGCGCGCCCTGGCTGCCGCCGAAGACGAAAACGGTAAAGCGCGCCGCGCTCAAGCCGAGCCGGCGACGCGCGCCGGCGGCGTCCCCGACCTCCCCTACGCGGCGGATAGGGTTTCCCGTTACCACTACCCGCAGACCCGGCGCGAGCCAACTGCGGGCCGGCTCGAACGCCAGACAGGCCACGTCGGCGACGCGCGACAGCAGCCGCGTAGTCAGCCCGGGGATGACGTTCTGTTCCAAAATCATCCGCGGCGTCCGGGCCCGCCACGCCGCGGCGACGACCGGCGCACTGCCGTAGCCGCCGGTCCCGA
>CAZJNB010000034.1:0-11191 GCA_964547385.1 uncultured bacterium | reverse complement strand
CAAGCGATAACCGACTTCTTATAATATCCGGACGATGAAGGGGGAAACCCCGGCTCTCGTGAAATAAGGTTTTTATTTAACCTTCCCCTAAGATTACCGAAGGGAGGTGAACTACCAGGATGAAGAAAGCGATAACGCTTACCCTCCTCGGGGCTTTCTTCCTGGGTATTTTCGCCCTCGGCTGCGGCCCGAGTAAAGAACAACTCAACTCCTATTACGACGCCAAAATGAAGAAGCAGGAGTCCGAAGACCGCCTCGCCAAAGCCAAAGATGCCAACGCCGCCTACAAGACCGAATACGATAAAGCGGTCGCGAAATAGACGAACTGCGCCAGCAACACAAGACCCTCCATGAAGAGCGCAACGGCATCGAGAAAGCCCGGAGGATGGACCAGACGCCGCTCCTCCACGGCGCGGAGAAAGAACCGACCTGGGAATAGACGTTTCACCTTCGAACGTGGCCTAGGCGACGAAAACTCTTCGCCGCGAACGAGCCGCGGGAAGTTACTCCTTAGGAAAGGGGTGTTACCAAGTGAAAAAGGCTGTAGTGGTCTTAGCTATATTCGCGCTCTTCGCCGTTCCGCTCGCGTTCGCGCAGGACTATGACGCGCTTAAGCGGGAAGTCAAGATGAACGAGGGCAACGGCGAAGGCGATATCGCAGCGCAGACCCAAACGCGCCTAGACGACGCCGCCCGCCTGGCCAAAGAGGCCGAGGGCATCGAGTTCGAGAACAAGGCCCTCGAGGGCAAGGTTATGAAAGTCCAGAAGGTCCACGATTTCTGGAAAAAGATCATCGGCGAGGACCAGGCTTTCCTTAATAAATTGAAGGAGAAGAAGGGCCATACCGTCGTCGAAGGCGAATGCCTGTGGATGATCGCCGGCATCGAATACGGCCACCCTTATTACTATAAGTGGCCCCTCATATACAACGCCAACCGCGACCAGATCAAAGACCCCGACCTCATCTACCCAGGCTGGGTGCTTCAAATACCGGCCATGCAATAATTTTCGCCGTATCCGAAAAAGACAGTCGCGTCTAACGACTGTCTTTTTTTTTCCGGGCCGTTACGTAGGGATTAGTGAAAGTCGTCGTACAACGGGTGAGCGAAGCCGCGGTGGCCGTCGGCGGCCAGGAGGTCGCGGCCATCGGCCCGGGCGTTCTCATCCTCCTGGGCGTCGCCGCGGCCGATGCGGACGCGGACGCGCGCTACCTCGCCGCCAAGGTCGCACACCTGCGCATCTTTCCGGACGAAGAACGCCGGATGAACCGGTCCCTCCTGGACGCCGGCGGCGAGGCCCTCGTCGTCTCCCAGTTCACCCTTTACGGCGACTGCCGCCGGGGGCGGCGCCCGGACTTCACCCGCGCCGCGCCGCCCGAGAAAGCCGAGCGGCTCTACGAAAAGTTTATTATGGAGCTATCCGCCCTCGGCGTCCCGACGTGCGCCGGCCGCTTCGGCGCGATGATGGCCGTCTCGCTCGTAAACGACGGCCCGGTAACGTTGATTTTAGATACCCCGGCCAAAGCCGCCCGCGGCGCATAACTACTCGCCACTGGCGCCGCCGGCGCCGAACTTCTCCCGGAGCAACGCGCGCAAACGGGTCGGCTCGTTCTGTGCCGGGTCCTCCAGGACGACCTCCAATAAATAATTCAACGCGTCGCCCACCACCGGCCCGGCCGCGACGCCGAGGACTTTCATAACGTCGTGGCCGTCCACCGCCAAATCGCACACGGTGAACGCGTCCTCGCGGGCGATGGCTTCCTCTATACGCCGGTGTAGCTTCCGCAAATACCGCGGGAAGCCGTAGTTAGTGCCGTTGCCGAACCAATCGGCGAGACGCAGGTCGAAGAGGTCCGCGATGTTCTCCCGGCCCACCTTGCGGATGAAGCGGCGGACCGCGGCGTCCGTCCACGCCGACGTATACCCGAACATATGGTGATAGATAAGATGTAGGACGTGGTCACGTTCCTTTTTACTGAAGCGGAGTCGGTCCAACACCTTGCGGGCCATCCGCCGCGAGACAGCCTGGTGGTTGTAGAACGTTACGCGGCCCTCCCGGAGGCGCCGCGTCCGCGGCTTCCCCACGTCGTGGAGGAGCGCCGCCCAACGAACGAACGCCTTCTCGCGCGGCGCGGCGTCGCACGAATACAAACTGTGGTTATATACGTCGTGGGCGTGGAACTCGTTTTGTGTTACGCCATAGCCTTCCATCAATTCCGGTAGGAAGAGCTCGAGAAGGCCGCTCTCGCGCATCAGCTCGAAGCCGTAGGAGGGCTTGGCCGCCGTCGCGAGCATCTTCGTCAATTCGTCGCGGACCCGCTCCGGCGCGACCAGCCGGACGCGCTCCAGGACTTCGGGTATCGCCGTCAACGTCTCGGCGGCAACGTCGAAGTCGAAACGCGCCGCGAGGCGGATGGCCCTGAGGGGCCGCAAGCCGTCCTCGTAGAAGCGCTTCCGCGGCTCGCCCACAGCGCGCACGACGCCCCGCTCGAAGTCGGCGACACCGCCGAAGAGGTCTATGAGCTTATCGGCGGTGGGGTCATAGGCGAGCGCGTTGCACGTGAAATCGCGCCGGCTCAGGTCTTCTTCGATGGTGGCCGCGAAAGAGACTTCGTCCGGGTGGCGGGCGTCGCCGTATTTACCGTCCCGGCGGAACGTCGTTACCTCGTATTGGCCGCGCCGCCCCAGAACCGTTATCGTCCCGTGCTTTATCCCCGTCGGCGCGGTTCGCTGAAAGAGCCGTTGCACATCTTCGGGGCGCGCGTCCGTCGCGATATCGAAGTCGCTAACGGCCAGGCCGGCGAGCAGGTCGCGGACGCCGCCGCCGACAAGGTAGGCCTGTTTGCCTGCCGCCTGGAGCGCCGCTACTATCTCACGCACTTCTCGCGGGACCCGCGTTAAGTTACCGCGCTCGAGCCGCGTCTTCGCCTTCCTTTTACCCAACTTCAGCTTCATTTCGCCAGCGCGACCGCGAACGCGACGGCATACCCGCGCTCGTGGCTTATCGTTACCAACACTTCGGCGATGCCGCGCCGCGCGGCGACCGCGGCGGCGGCGCCGGAAAGTTCCACCGACGGCCGCGCCGCGCCGGCGTTAACGCCCACGTCGGAAAACGCCAAACCGCCCGGCCTCGTCGGCGAGAGCGCTTTCATCACCGCTTCCTTGGCCGCAAAACGGCCCGCGAGGGTGCCCGCGGCGTCCGGCCGCGCCAAGCAATACGCGCGCTCCCCGGCCGTGAACACCCGCGCTAAAAACCGTTCGCCGAAACGTTCCCAGACCCGGGCAACGCGGCCGACCTCGACCAAGTCCACGCCGATACCTACCAACGCGCCGGTCATAGCCCGAGCCGCGCCTCCTTCATTAACGCCCACATCTGCCGCGTCGCCTTCTCCAAGCCTACGAAAACGGCCCGGGCGACGATGCTGTGGCCGATATTAAGCTCCGCCACTTCGGGAATCGCCGCCACCGGCTTCACGTTATAATAGGTCAGGCCGTGGCCCGCGCTCACCGCCAGTTCCAACGACGCCGCCCGGCGCGCCGCCTCGGCTATCGCCGCCAGCGCCCGAGTCCGGCCGTCGCCCGAGGCGTTCGCGTAGGCCCCCGTATGGAGTTCAACGGTCGTCGCGCCCGCTTCCCGCGCCGCGGCCACCTGCTCCTCCGCCGGCTCGACGAATACGCTAACGGGAACGCCGCCGCGGCTCAATTCCGCGGTTACCGCGGCTAGTCGTTTATAATTCCCGGCGACATCCAGACCGCCCTCGGTCGTAAGCTCCTCCCGGCGTTCCGGCACGAGCGTTACGAAAGTCGGACGATACTCGAGCGCGAGGGCGACCATCTCCACGGTCGCCGCCATCTCCAAGTCGATGCCGCAGGCGACGGTCCGGCTCAAGATCTCGAAGTCGCGGTCCTGGATATGGCGCCGGTCCTCGCGGAGGTGGACGGTGATATGGGCCGCGCCGCCTCGCTCGGCGGCGACCGCGGCGGCGACCGGGTCCGGCTCAAACGTCCGCCGCGCTTGGCGAAGCGTCGCGACGTGGTCTATGTTCACTCCCAATCTCATAAGAAACCTCTAAGCGACCCGCTTATCGTTGGCGCTTGATAAAAAGCGACGGAAGAATCACAGGCCGCGCCAACGTAGGCCGCCACCTTGCCCTCAGTCGTCGTCGCCCGCCGGCGGGCCCTCCTCACCGGCGCCGGCATCCTCCCCGGCCGTCGAAGATAGATACTCGTCGAGCAGGCGGTTTATATCGAGCCCTTGGTAATCGTCGCCGCGGAACTTTTTCATAACGGCACCATAGACCGCGGGCGCCACCCGCACTATGTGCGGCCCGAGCACGCTCGTGCGCAAGTCCGCCTCGACGCGCGGCAAGAAGGGGAACAGCGTTAGCACCAACGCGAGAAAACTCGCGAATATTAATCCGCGCGCCAAGCCGAACGCGCCGCCCGCAAGGCGGTCGAGCCATCCGACGAAAAGACGCTTCGCTCCCTTATGGAGTAGATGCCCTACGTAGCTCGCGCCGAAGGCGATAACGAGAAATATCGCCGCGAACGCCACCAAGTTCGCGACCGCCGGCCGGGCATCAAGCCACCCCTCGAGGTTCCATCCCAAGGCCTCGTAAAGACGCAAGCCGGCGAAGAGCCCCAGGACTATCCCTACCAGATTAAAGGCTTCCCGGAAGATACCTCGGCGGACACCCAGAAAGCAATTCCCGGCGACCACGAGGGCGAGTACGACGTCAACCCAATTAAGATTTCCCATCGTCGCGGTTGCTGTCGCGGCCCTCGCCGTCGTTACGGCAACCGGCGCGCGATCGCCATCGCCCGGCGGACCACTTCCACCGCATCCCGGCCGAAGATACGGACCATCGGCTCCTTACCCGGCGCGCCCAGGTCGTAGACCACCGCCGGAACCGCTCCCGCTTCGGCAATGGCGCGGGCGACGCCCCACGACATCGTCCGCCCCTCGGCGTCGGCCTCCGCGGGCGGCTCCGCGGTCCGGTCGAAGGCGACCGCGTTTAACTTCAGCTCCCGGCAAGCGGCGATAACGTCTTCGCCCCACCGAACGTTCATCGCGGCGCGCACGCTCTGGTCGCACGCCATCGCCGCGAGGATGGCCCGGGCGACGTGGCCGCTCGCGCCGAAGGCGGGCGTCCCTACGGCTCGCGGCGCCTTCCCCACACACACGATACGGCCCGAGACCGCGCAAACGTCGCCCGGCGAGGTCGCATCCGGTAACGCGAAGCCAATATTGGTCCCGACTTCGGGTATAAGTCTATACGAAGTCGCCCCCGCTTCAAAAACGCTTACCGCCCGTTGGACGTTCCGATAAACCCGCCACCGCTCGGCGTCGTCAAAGGTCGCCGCGGTGCGGTCCGGCACGAGGGCTCCTTCCCCCACCGGGAAGGAACCGGCCATCGCCGACGATACGTAGTCGTGGGCCCGCTCGACGGCGGCCGGCAGGTCCGCGCCCGCCGCCAGATGGGCGGTGACGGCCGCGGCGACGAGGCACCCGGTCCCGTGTATCTTCCCGGCAACGCGCGGCCGCCTTAATTCTCTCATCTCCTCGCCGGAAAAGAAGACGTCGAAGACGTCGCCCGCGGGGGTCAAGTGACCGCCCGTTGCCAGAACCGGCGTCCCAAACTTGTTTTGGAATACCCGGACCTGTGTCCGGAGCTCCCCCAAACTCTTCGCCGCCTCCTCCTCCAAGAAGAACGCCAATTCCAACGCGTTGGGCGTAACCAAAGATACGTTCTCGATTACGGAAGAGACCACGGCCGGCGACGGCGACCCCTCATACAACGGTTCGCCGCCGCCCGCGCGGAACACCGGGTCGAAGACGACGGGGATATCGTCCTCCTTAAACCGTTGCAGGTACGGAACGAGCACCTCGACGACGCCGTCGGCGGCCAGCATACCCAGCTTCACCGCGGCGACGGACACGTCCGCGAGAAGGGTATCCATCTGTATTTCGAATTCTCGAGGAGCGACGGTCCAATACCCGGTTACGCCTCGCGTATTTTGGAACGTTAACGCCGTCGCGACCGCGGCGCCGTGAACGCCCAACGCCGCGAACGTAACGACATCCCCTGTTATCCCGGCGCCACCCGAAGGGTCGAGGCCGCCGACCGTTAAAGCAACTTTCGCTTTCATCTCTCCGAAGCCTCCGTCGAAGCCGACGGCGCCTCGCCCGTGCGCTTTTGCTCGTAAGCGTCGAAGACTTCATCCGGTATGAGCATATCGGCGTCGTCCGGAATCTCGACCACTTTGAGTCTACTACCGTCCACGATCTTGACGGGGAGCTTCGCGTTCAGATAATTGAAGGGGTCAACCGTTACGTTGTTTATCCGGATCTCGTAATGGACGTGACTGCCGGTGGCCCAACCGGTAGCGCCGACGCGGCCAATAATATCGCCGCGCTCGACGCGGTCCCCCACTTTCACGTCCGTCGCGGAGAGGTGCCCGTAGCGCGTCGAGAAGCCGCCGCCGTGGTCGAGGAAAATCACCCGGCCGTAATAGGGATAGGGCCCGGCCACGCGGACGACGCCGTCGGCCGGCGCCCGCACCGCCGCCCCCAGCGGCGCGGCGATATCGATACCGCCGTGGCGGCGCCGCCCCCGCCGGGCGCCGAAAAAGGAGGTAATAACGCCGCGGACCGGCGGTCCGTCCGGGACGTCCGCGAGGAGCGACTTCCGCCGCTCGAGCAGGCGCCGGAGTACCAAGAACTCTCGTTCACTGCGGGCGCACGCGGCGTTGAGGGAACGTTCGTAACGCCGCGCTTCCGCGCCGAAACGCTCGTCGTCCAGACGGTAGAGGGCGGCGGAATACTCGGCCTCCCCGATAGTGGGGCCGCCGGCGCCGAGCTTCTTCGCCGCGGTGGCGTCGAGCTTGAAGCCTGCAATAATACGGAGGTCGTTATAAAACTTGTTGAGCTTCTTCACATTCGCGTCGAGGATATTAAGGGCTACCGCGTAGTCCTCCCGCTCCTTCTGCACGCGGAACGTCAACTCTTGAATGCGCTCGTCCCGGCGTCCGACCTCGGCGCCCAACCGGACGTTCTCGCCCACGAGGGTCCGGTTCCGCTCGAAGGTGGGCCGGACCGCGGCGGCCATCGCCCGATAGTTATAATACATCGCGGCGACGACGGCGCCGGCGCTCGCCGCGGCGGATACGGCGAAGACCGCGGCCGCCGCGATAAGTTTCCTCGGGAAATAGAACGCCCGCACGCGGCCCGAGGAATGAGAACATACCATCAACGTAACGTCGCGTTTAAACATCTCTCCACCCCCGTTCGACAGCGCGTGAATTTTACCAGAAAGCCGCCGTTAAATCAACGACCGTCCGATGTAGAAACGCCCCCGCGGCCGGGGGCGTCGTCGCCGAAGGAGGAGTTATTATACGCCCGGCAGGAGGGGCGCGACGGCCTCTTTGGCCCACGCCACGAGCGGCTGGGGCCAGACGCCGAGGATGACCGTAAAGATGAGACATATCGCCAGCGCGACGGCCGCGGCGGGCGCCAGCCGGCGGAGGTCTTCGCCCGCGGCCCGGGTGAAATACATCGGCTTGAGGACCCGGGCGTAGAGGAAGAGGGCCACGACGCTCGCGAGGATCGCGACGACCGCGAGGAAGACATAGCCCCGGGCGATGACCGCGGCGAGGACGTAGAACTTCGCGAAGAAGCCGGCGAGCGGCGGAATACCGGCGAGGGAGAGCAGGAAAATCGCGAGCAGGCCGGCGAGGACCGGATGCCGGCGGCCGAGGCCGGCGTAGTCGCTCAGCTCGTAGCCGCCGGTAACGTGCCCGATGGCCGCGACGGTGCCGAAGGCGCCGAGGTTCATCGCCGCGTAGAGGACGAGGTAGACGAGGACCGAAGAGAAGCCCAACGCCGTATCGGCGACAATACCCAGAAGGACGAAGCCGGCGTGCGCTATCGACGAATACGCGAGTAGGCGGCGGACGTCCTTCTGGACGATGCCGACGAGGGCGCCGAAGACCATCGACGCTATCGCCAACACGGCGAGGTATTTAGTCCACCCGGCGTAGACCAAATCGAGGGAGCCATGGAGGACGAAGACCAGCCGTAGGATGACGGCGAAGCCCGAGGCCTTGGAGGCCACGGCGAGATAGGCGGCGATGGGCGTGGGCGCCCCCTGGTAGACATCCGGCGCCCACATATGAAAAGGGACCGCGGAAATTTTATAACCCAAACCCACGAGTATGAGGGCGAAGGCAAGGAAGATGAACACCGGCGGTTGGGCGCCGGCGGCGGCCGACGCCGCCAGCGTAACGTGGCCCCAAGAGCCGAAAACGCGCCCCAGCCCGGGAAGGGCGGCGGCCACGCCGGCGAGGTCCGTCGTGCCGGTCATACCATAGAGAAGGACGAAGCCGAACAACATCACCGCGGAGGCCGAGGCGCCGTAGAGAAAATACTTCAGGCCGGCTTCCCGCGAGCGGCGGTCGCCGCGGAGGTAGCCGGCCAGGACGTAGGAGAGGATGCTGGAGAACTCGATGGCGACGTAGATGAGGACCAGGTTCGTCGCCGACGCCATAAAAGTAACGGCGCAGGTAACCAGGAGAAGTAGGGAGTAATATTCGGTGCGGTCGCCGCGGCCGAGCGGCCCGAAGCCCGCGGAGAGCAAGGCGACGACGGCGAGGGCCGCGGCGAAGATGACCGCGAAGACCACGAAGAACGGGTCGACGGTCAGCGCGCCGAACCACGAGGTGGCCGGCCGGGCCCACAGGTGAACGGCCGCGGCCGCGGCCGCGACGGCCGCGAGGGCGGTGAAGTAGGGCGCCACCGCCCGGGCGAGGCGCCGCCATACAACATCCGCGGCGACCAGGACGAGGGCCGAGGCCGCGAGGATTAAGTGGGGGGCAAGGCTGAGCCAGTCTACTTCCATAATCTCCGCCCGCCTACTTGAGCGCCGCCGCCATAACGCGCGCGAGCTCCGTCATCGCCGGGTTCATCAGCTTGATAACAATAGCCGGATAGACGCCTATCAAGACCATCAATAACATAAGCGGCACGACCGTCACGAGCTCGCGGAAGTTGATATCCGGCAAGTCCTCCCACCGCGGGTTGAGTTTGCCCAAAAACATTCGGCGTATCGTCCACAAGAAGTAACCCGCGGTTATTACGATACCCGCGCCGGAGATGATGACCAACACCGGGAATACCGGGAACGCGCCTACGAGCGAGAGGAACTCGGAGACGAAGCCGGCCAAGCCGGGCAGACCCAGCGAGGCAAACATCGTGAAGGACATTATGCCGCAATACAACGGTACGCGGACCGCGAGGCCGCCGAACGCCTCAATATCGCGCACGTGCGCCCGGTCGTAGAGGACGCCGACGAGTAAAAAGAGGGCGCCGGTGATGATGCCGTGGTTGACCATTTGCAAGACCGCGCCGTTGAAGCCGGTAGGCGTCATCGCCGCCATCCCCAACAGCACGAAGCCCATATGCCCCACCGAGGAATAGGCGATAAGCTTCTTGAGGTCCTTCTGCGCCATCGCGACCAGAGAGCCGTAGACGATATTGATAACGCCTAAAATCGCCAGCGGCCAGGCGAACCAATGAGCGCCGGTGGGTAGGATGGGATAGGAGACGCGGAGGAGGCCGTAGGCGCCCATCTTCAACAAGACGCCCGCGAGCAAGACCGAAATGGCCGTAGGCGCCTCCACGTGGGCGTCCGGGAGCCACGTGTGGAACGGGAAGACCGGTATCTTGATCGCAAAGCCGACGTAGAACGCGAGGAAGACGATGAGTTGGAACGAACGGACGAAGGTCCCCTGGTCCCGCATAAGTTGGAGCATATCGAACGTGTGCGGCGACGAGGCGAAGTAGAGCGCCAGAATTCCCAACAGCATTATGACGCTTCCCAAGAGGGTATATAGGAAGAACTTGATGGCCGCGTATTCCCGCCGGGCGCCACCCCAAATGCCGATGAGGAAATACATTGGCACCAGCATAACTTCCCAGAAAAAGTAGAAGAGGACCAGGTCGAGCGATACGAAGACGCCCAGCATCCCGGCCTCCAACAATAGATACAGCGCGAAATATTCCTTCACCCGTTCCTTTATCGAGAAGGAGGCGATCGCGGCCAAGAACGACAATAACGTCGTGAGCAGGAGGAGGGGCATCGAGAGGCCGTCTATACCCAGGTGGTAAAAGATGTTGACGGAGGGTATCCACCGGTGAAGCTCCTCGAACTGCATGGCGCCGGTTACGCCCGGGTCGAATCGGACGAGGGCCAAGACCGAAGCGGCCAGCGTCAAGCCGGAGAAGACGACGGCTACCGCACGGATGGCGTTCACCCGCCGCTCCGGCATAAGTAGGATTACCAGTATCCCGACCACGGGCAGAAATACCGTAACCGTTAATATGGGGAACGTCATTAAGCCAGCCTCCTAAAGGAACTTCCGCCCGCCCGTTCAGCGGACGCCGGCGAAAGTCTCTAACGCCGTCGCCTCGGCGTCCGACCCATACGCCGGAACGGTCCCGGGCGCGAGGCCCGAGTAGAGATAGGCCTCTTTGAACGTGCGCCGGGCCTCGTCTCGCGCGCCGGTGTAATATTGCGCCCGCGCGAGGAGGTGGAGCGCCGCGATCGCGGTTATCGTCTGCGGATACGCGGCGATAAGGTCCGTCGCGAACGTCACGACGCGCTCGTAATTATCGGCGCGCAACGCCGCGGCGACGTCCTCGTAAAGCCCCGCCAGCTCGGGCGGCTCGGGCGGTATCTTTTGTAAATATTCCGTCGCTTCCTTATCATTACCTGCCACATATTCGATTTGGCTCATTAGTAAATACGCGAGGAAGCACGCGCCGTCCGCCCCCGCCGCCCCTTGTAAATACCCCTTACCCTCTTCGAGGTTTTCGTTGCCCATCGCCTCGATACCCTGCCAGAAAAACGCGCGGCATACGGCGTTCGACGAGATGATGTCCTTGTAGACCAAATCGCCGCCGGCCGCCGCCGCCCGGGGCGGCACCGCGAACGCCGCCCCTACAACGATAGCCGCTATCAAAGCCGCGTATATCATAACTGCCGTACGTAAAGGACGCCGTCTTCCACCCCTGGCGGCGGCGTAACCGCCTCCTCGAACCCCCACCGGCAGAAGCGTTCGTCGCCGCACGCGAGCGCCGGCGCGTAGAGCCGCGTAACGCCGCGCGACGCCATAGCCGCGGCGAACGTATCTAT
>CAZJNB010000033.1:0-11202 GCA_964547385.1 uncultured bacterium | reverse complement strand
GTAACGTATGGCCGGAGACGAGAAGACGATACTTTTAATAGAAGATAACGACGACGACGTAAAGTTGATAACGCGGGCGTTTAAAAAGACGAAGTTACCATCCCGGCTCGAGGTCGCGCGCGACGGCGTTCAGGCCCTCGCCTACCTATTCGGCGAACCGCCCTACGACGACCGCGGCCGCTACCCGGCGCCCGCGCTCGTCATCCTCGACCTCCGCATGCCCGGCGTCGACGGCTACGACGTGCTCGCGCGGATGAAGGAACGCGAAGAGCTGCGGGACGTGCCGACGGTCGTCCTTTCGGCGGTGCGCGAAGCCGCGAGCGTGGGCCGCACCTACGAGCTTGGCGCCGCCGTCTACTTCGTCAAGCCCTCCGGCGTCGGCGCCTTCGACCGCGTCGCGCGCGAAATCGAGAATTACTGGCTGGCCCACGTAGCAGGACCGGAAGCAGACGATAGCGCTTGACTGGGAACGGCGCCGGAAAAGCACGCGGAAGAACTAAGGAGGCGAACGCCCCGATGAATTGTAAGATGGCGATTCTCTTAGTCGAAGATAACGAAGACGACGTAGTCCTAATCCTAAGGGCTTTCAAGAAGACACAGCTACCAAAGCGCGTCGCGGTCGTCCGCGACGGCGCCGAGGCCATCGGCTACCTCCTGGGGACGCCACCCTACGGCGACCGCACGCTGTATCCGCTCCCGGCGCTCGTCATCCTCGACTTGAAGATGCCGCGGGTGGACGGCTTCGAGGCGCTCGAGGTGGTCAAGGGCGTCTCGCGCCTGCGCCAAATTCCGGTGGTAGTTTTAACGTCGTCGAGCGAAGCCGCCGACGTCAGCCGGAGCTACGAGCTGGGCGCGAACAGTTATTTGGTAAAGCCGGTAGCGTTCGAGCGCTTCTCGGAAGTTGTCGCCGAGATCGAAAGCTATTGGCTCGCGCTTAACGTTTCGCCCACGATGACCGGGGTGATGACGGTTGAACCCAATCCGCGCGTTAGTAATTGACGATAGCGAGGCCGACCGGGCATTGGTAAAGCGGGCCCTCGCCGCCGCCGCCGAGGACTACGACGTCGCCGAGGCCTGTTCCCGGGAGGAGCTCGAGCAAAAACTCGCCCGGGCGGATTTCGACTTAGTAATCTCGGACTACAATATCCTCGGGCTGGACGGCCTGGAGGTCCTGGGCGTCGTCAAAGAGCGGCGGCCGGCTACGCCCGTAATCCTGTTGACCGGCACCGGGAGCGAGGAAGTCGCGGTGGCCGCGCTGAAACACGGCGCCGCCGACTACGTCGTAAAATCAGTCAACCATATAAAAAAACTCCCGGCGACGGTCGCCGCGGTATTGGAACGGGCGGCGCTCGCGCGGGAGCGGACGCGGCTCGCGGCGCGGCTGCGGGCCTCCGAAGAGAAGTACCGTTCGCTCGTCGAATCCGCGGCCGAGGCAATATTGGGCGTCGCCGCGGACCGCGGCGTAACGTTCTTCAGCCGCGGCGCCGAGCAGATGTTCGGTTATCGGGCCGGGGAGGTAATAACTAAGCCGCTATCGGTCCTCGCGCCGCCCGGGCGGCGGGAGGCCTTCGAAAAAGAACTCGAACGTTTCATAACGGACGACGACGGCGCCCGCGAGGGCCCGATAATGACGTTCGTCTTGGCCCGGAAGTCGGGTGAGCAATTCCCGGCGGAGCTCTCCCTCTCGCCCTACGCCGGGGACGGCGCCGGCTTCACCGCCATCGTCCGCGACGTTACCGAGAAGCGGCGGCTCGAGGAGGAGGTGGCGCGCCTCGACCGTCTCGCCGCGGTGGGCGAGATGACCGCCGGTATCGCCCACGAGGTCCGTAATCCCCTCGCGGCGATCGCGACGTCCGCGGCGGTAGCCCGCCGGGAATTGGCGGACGCCACCCTCGCCACCGAGAGCGTCGAGTGGATTCTGGAGGGCGTCCGGAAGATCGAAGGTTTGTTAAAACGCTTCTTCGACTTCGCCCGGCCTCTCCGCCTCGAGCGCCAAAAATACGATATTAATAAGGTTATCGAAGAGGTCCTCGCCGCCGCGGCGGAGCGGCTGGCCGGCGGCGGCGCCCGGCTCGAGCTCGAGCTCGCGGCCGAGTTGCCGCCCGCGTTCGTCGACCCGGCCTTGATGGCCGCGGTCTTCGAGAACGTCGTCACGAACGCCCGCCAGGCGATGCCCGAGGGCGGCGTCCTCCGCGTCCGCTCCGAAGTAGTCGGCGACGACGGCGCCGCGGTCCGCGTTACCTTCGCCGACACCGGCCCGGGAATCTCCGCGGAGGTTGCCGGGCGGGTGTTGGACCCCTTTTTTACGACGAAGGCCGACGGCGTCGGCCTCGGCCTGCCGCTGTGTTACAAAATCGTCAAGGCCCACGGCGGCGACTTCGCCTTGCTGAGCGGCGACGACGGCGCGGAGGTTGTGATAACGGTCCCGGCGGCCGAACGTTGAGATGCGTGCGACGATATTAATAGTAGAAGATGAAGAGCTCTTACGGCGCTCGCTCGCGAAGCACTTCGCCCGGGCCGGGCACGCGGTCCTGGAGGCCGCCGACGGCGAAGCCGCGTTGGCGCTTCACGCGACGGCCAGCTTCGAGCTGGCGCTTGTGGATTTGAAACTGCCCGGTATCGACGGCCTGGAGGTCCTCGCCCGGATAAAAGCGCGGGAACTTTCGGTCCCGGTGATAATGATGACCGCGGCGAACGAGGTCGAGCCCGCGGTCGCGGCGCTCAAGGGGGGCGCCTACGATTACGTCAAGAAGCCATTCGACGCCGACGATATCCTCCGGCTGGTGGAGAACGCGCTCGGCGCCTCGGCGCTGCGGCGTGAGCTGGCGGCGGTCCGCGCGGGCCAGTCCCAACGTTTCAATTACATCGTAACCGAGAGCCCCAAGATGCGGCGGGTGCTGGCGCTCGTAGAACAGCTGAGCCGGACGCCGCGGACGCCGGCACTGGTCGTCGGCGAGACCGGCACCGGCAAAGAAGTAATCGCCCGCCAGATACATAACCGCGGCGCGCGCGCCGAAGGGCCTTTCGTCGCCGTCAATTGCTCCGCGCTGCCGGAGACGCTCTTGGAGTCGGAGCTCTTCGGCCACGTCCGGGGCGCCTTCACCGACGCCCGGCGGGACAAGCGCGGCCTCTTCGAGCAGGCCGACGGCGGAACCCTCTTCCTGGATGAAATCGCCGATATGAAGCTCTCCTTACAGCCCAAGATATTGCGCGCGTTGGAAGAGCGTACCGTTCGGCGGCTCGGCGGCGCCGCGGACGTCGCGGTGAACGTGCGCGTTATCGCCGCGAGCAACCGCGAGCTGGCGGCGATGGTACGGGAGGGTTCCTTTCGCGAAGACCTCTATTACCGCCTGAACGTGTTCACCGTTCACGTCCCGCCGCTCCGCGAGCGGCCGGAGGACATCCTCCCCCTCGCGCGGTATTTCCGGGAGATGTTCAACGCCGAGTTCAAGAAGAACGTAACGGCGTTATCGCCCGCGGCCGAGGCCGAGTTGACCGCGTATCGGTGGCCCGGCAACGTCCGCGAACTTCGCAACGTCATCGAGCGCGCGCTGATACTGACGGCGGCGCGAGAAGTCCCGTCCTCGGCCATCACCGTAGGCGAGGTCGCCGCGGCGGCCGGCGAGGAGCTCTCGTTGGCCGCGTGCGAGAAGCGGCATATCCTCGCGGTAATGGCCGCCGCCGGTGGTAATAGGTCCAAGGCCGCACGGTTATTAGGAATAAGCCGGACGACGCTCTGGGCCAAGTTGAAAGAATACCGCGGCGCCGCCGCCGCGGCCGACGATTCTTAATAAGAGACTGACACTTATTGACATACTGCTGTTCTATATTGTAGGCCCCCAATTCCCGTAGGTGAGGTATGCGACGTAGGTCCGCAAATACATCTGAGGATAGTAAAGACCCGGGCCGCCGGGCCCGCCGCGGCGCCGCGGTCCCTTTAGCCCGTTAGGAGGAGGGCTGATTATGAAAGTAGCGGTCGTGCACGATTATTTAAACCAGCGGGGCGGCGCGGAGAAGGTCTTGGCGGCCGTTACCGCGCTGTTCCCGCAGGCGCCCGTCTATACCTTATTGTGCGACCCGGCCGCTTTCGGCGAGGGCTACCCGTCGGCTGAGGTCCGCACTTCCTTACTGCAACGAATGCCGGGGGCGCGGCGTTGGTATCAGAAATACCTACCTCTCTACCCCTTCTTCATCGAACAGCTGGACCTCTCCGATTACGACCTCGTCGTCAGCGACTCGAGCGCCTGGGCCAAAGGCGTCCTGACCTTTCCGCCTACGTGCCACGTCTCCTACCTACACACGCCTATGCGTTTCGCCTGGGACTACTATTACGACACCGTAGGCCGTATGTCCGCGGTCGTCCGCGCCCCCCTCCGCCTTACGATGACCTATTTACGGATGTGGGACGTCGTCGCGACGCGACGCGTAGACTTCCTCGCGTGTAACTCCCGCGCCGTCCAGGCACGCATCGGGAAGTATTACGGTCGGCGCGCCGAGGTCATCCCGCCGCCGGTGGACACGTCCTTCTTCACCCCCTCGGCGAACGGCGACAACGGCGCGGCGAGCCCCCGCGCCGGGCCGTATTCCTTGGTCGTGTGCCGTCTGAAGGCGTATAAGCGGGTGGACCTGGCGGTCGCCGCGTTCCGCGAGCTCGACGAAGAGCTCGTCGTCGTCGGCGACGGGCCGGAGCTTAAAAAGTTAAAAAAAGCCGCCGGGCCGAACGTAACGTTCGTTCCCACCGCGGACGATCGCGTATTACGGAGTTATTACCGGCACGCGCGGGCCTTCATTATGCCGGCCTACGAGGACTTCGGGATCGCGCCGGTGGAGGCGATGGCGTGCGGGACGCCGGTGATCGCGTATCGCCGCGGCGGCGCGTTGGATACGGTAGTCGAAGGGGTAACCGGGTATTTTTTCGACGAGCAGACGCCCGGCGCCCTGGCCGCGGCGGTACGCGCGTTCGACGCCCGCCGCTTCGACCGCCAGCTGATTCGCAACCACGCGGCGCGTTTCGACACGAGCCGGTTCAAATCGCAGTTCGCCGACTTCGTCCTCCGCGGCTACGAGATAAACCAGCGGCGTTCCGCCGGCGAGGCAAGCCGCGGCGAGGCGGCGACGCCCAGCGAAGACGTGGACGTCGTCACCGACGCCGCCGGTTACTAACGAAGCGGAGAGTTAGGAGGTTTATTATGAAGGTTACCGCGAGAAGGGCCTTGCTCACCCGTGGGGTGTTATCCGGCCTGGCGGCCGCGGCTCTTGCGGCGCCGGCTTGGGCCGGCTACTCCTCCACGAGCCTGATCGACGTGCCAACGAGCGAATACCTCGACAATCTTCAATACGAGGGCGACTTCATCGCCGCGGTGTCGGGGGACAACCAGGTTTCTAACTACGGCGTCTTCAACGCCAACCTCGGCGTCGGCGGCATGGCCGAAGTCGGCTTAGCGGTTTATTCGCTTTGGGACGCCGTCGCGCTTGCCGGTCACTTCAAGGTGGAAGCAATCGACGAGGAACATTTCGGCCGTTACCAGCCGAGCCTCTCGTTGGGGATGGATAATTTGACTATAGGCGACGGCATCATCTCCCACGGCGGCGACCGCTTCCCGGGCGATACCGCGGCCTACGACGTCGACTTCCGCGACAACATATCGCCGTTCGTTATCGCGAGCAAGACGATCGAGCCCCTCGGGACGTTCCACCTCGGCTGGGGCGGCGGCCGCTTTAGAGGCCAGGGGCCGTATAGCCGCTACTTCCACGGCGTGATTATGGGCTATAACCGACGGGTATGGCGGACGTTGGAGATTATGGTGGAGGAGGACGGCCGCGACGTCAACATAGGCGTGCGGCACTCGTTCCCGTGGATAACGGTGGGCGCCGCGGTGGAGAAGGCCGAACAGCTCGGCCGTTCGTTCGACACGTTCTATTCCATAACGGTAGAGGTAAGCCCGCGTCCGCTCCATCAAGGGCCCGAGCGCTTGGCGACGCGACGGCGTATAAATAACGTACGGCGTGAGATCAGCGTGTTACGGGGAAAGGCGGCTTCCGAGCAGGAGAAGGTAAAGGCGCTCAAACAAAAGCTCGACGATTTGGTGGCCGAAAGCCATGCCGAGGGAATAGACACCCGCGAGCTCGAGGACCTCCAGGGCGAAATAGATCGGCTTCAACAAGAGATCGACAAGGCCGGAAGCAAAGGCCGAAGCGGAAAGGAGAGTCCTAATGTTAAGCCCGGCATATAAGGACGCGCGCCCGGCCGCGGCCGACGCGGCCGCGGCGGGAGAGCGGCGTCTTCTTCTCGGGCGTTGGCTCGCGGCCGCGGCGCTCGTCGCCGCTACAGGAACGCTTACTTGTCGGACGGGCCGTTCGCAAGTCGGTATGAACGACGATCTCTCCCGGCTCGAGAACGAGCTCGCGACGCTCAACGCCCAATACGACGCGAGCGTCCGGGACCGGGCGGCGTTGGAGAGCGAATTCGCCCGGATGCAGGCGTTATACGAGGAGACGCGCCGGGCGTTGGCCCGTCGCGACCAACTCCGTGGCGAAGTCGAGGCCGCGGGTTACGCACCGGCGACCGCGGAGGCTTACGCCACCGTCGGCGACAGCGGCGGCGGCCAGGTCCGGCGGGAAGTGGGCGCCACGACGCCGGCCGCGCCGGGGAACGGGGAACGGTCGGGCCCATCCGGGGCCGAGAACAACCGCGCTACCGGCCGTTACCGAGGCCGATATAAGGTCCATGTAGTCGCCGCCGGCGAATACCTCTATAAGATCGCGGGGTACCGACGTTATTACGGCGACCCGGAGCGGTGGGAAGTTATCTACGACGCGAACGCCTACCAGATAAAGAACCCCCACTGGATCTTCGTAGGCCAGCGTCTCCGGATTCCGGTTCTATAGGTAAGAGGGCGTCCGCGGCAGAGAGAGTCGAAGATGAACAGAGAGGTATCCCTATGAGATTCCTTAGGCGTTCGAAAGCGGCCGTGGTCATTGTCGCGGTCTTAGCGGCGACGGCCGTCGCCCAAGCCGCGGGCGTATACCTTTGGGAAGAGCCGCCGGCCGCGGGCGAAAACCGCCGGCCCTACGGCACGACGAAACCGGCCGACGAGGAATTGCTGGTGCCGGTGAGTATTTGGGGCGAGGTCGAGAAGCCCGGCCTCTACAACGTGCCGGACGGGACCGACCTCACCCAGTTAATATCCTACGCCGGCGGGCCGACGGAATACGCGAACTTGACGAAGGTGAAACTCACCCGCCCGGGGGCCGGCGACGCAAACGCGGTGAACGTGAACCGTTACCTGGACTCGGGCGACGCCGCGTTGGTTCCGGCCCTTCAACCGGGCGACACGGTATACGTGCGCAAGAACAAACGATACGCGTGGCGGACGTTCATCGAGGTCGTATCGGAGTTCGCAGTGATCGCCGGGACCGTATTGTTGTATATCGAAGTCACCGGAAAGAAGTGAACTATGTTGACATTTAAGGGGTTTTCGTCGTTCGGGCCGCTCGTGCACGGCGCGGGCCGCGGGGCCGCGACCGTCTACCGCCGGCGGTGGGCGTTCGTCGCCGCGACGGCGCTCCCGATCGTCGCGACGCTGGCCTACGTCATCCACGCGCCGGACAGATACGCCGGGACCGCGCGGCTCATCGTGGGCAAAGAAGCCGAGCCGGCTACTTTGGCTTTTACCGCCGCGCTGGCGTCAAATTCCTTAGAAGTCGAGAACCAGCTCGAGATGATTAAGAGCCCGGAGGTGGCGCGCCGGGCCGCGGCGCGGGGCCGGGAACGCTACGCCGAAGGGCCGCCTACGGAGGACGAGGTTACGGAGGCCCTTACGGTTAAACCGGTCAAAGGGTCCGACATTATCGAAATAAGGGCGGAAGCGGCGAGCGCGGCGCGCGCCGCGGCGTTGGCCAACCTCGTCGCGGACGCTTATCTCGAGGTCCATCTCCGCGACCGCCGTAAGAGCGTAGCGAGTAGCCGGCGTTTCATCGAGAAACAGGTGGACGCGTACGAAAAGCGTTTGCGGGCCAGCGAGACAGCGTTGGAGGAATACAAGCGGACCACCGGCGTCGCCTCTCTCCCCGCGGAGACGACGGAGTTGGTCGGCGCCGAGGCCGGCTTCAATAAAGAATTGGCGGCGACGCGGATAGACTTGGCGGTCGCCAAGCGCAAGCAAAGTTATCTGGAAGAAGAAATCCGCGATACGCAAAGTAGACTTTTGGCGGAAGCTACTGACGTCTCCTCGCCGGTAGCCCGCCAGCTTCAGGATAAGCTGATAACGTTGGAGTATCGTTACGCCAACCTCATACTTAAAGGTTACGAGCCGTCGCACCCGGAGCTTGTAGCACTTCTCCAAGAGATCGCGCTGGCTAAGGGGAGGCTCGCCGAGGCCGCGGCGGCGGTCGCGGGCGGCGCGCCGGACTTAAACCTCTTCGCGAAACTCGAGAGTGCGGCCCAGGAACTGGACGCCGTCCGCGGCGAAGTCGCGGCCCTCAAGACACGCGAACGGGAGCTCGCCGGCGCGGCCGGCACCGCCGCGAGCCGCCTGGCGGCCCTTCCGGCAAAGGAATCGCACCTCGCCCGCTTGACCCGGGAGAAGGAAGCGGACGAGAAGATATATATGATGTTGTTGGAAAAACGGGAAGAGGCTCGCATCGCCGAAGCATCCGAAGTCGGCTTGGCGCGCGTCTTCAGTCGGGCGGTACCGCCGCCGGCGCCGTTCGCGCCCCGCCGGAAACAGAGCCTCCTTTTAGGTATTCTCACGGGTTTGCTTTGCGGCGCCGCGGCGGTATCGTTGTTGGAATATCTCGACCGGACCGTAAAACACGCCGCCGTAGCGCGCGAAGTCGTCGGCGCCGCGGTCCTCGGCGTAATCCCGACTTTCTCCCGTCGCTCGAGCGCCGCGTATAAACATAAAAGGTTTGCCCGGGCGTCCCGCGACGAAACGACGGCGCCGGTCGTCGTGCGGGCGCCGAAGTCGCCGCCGGCCGAGGCCTTCCGGACGCTCTACGCGCAACTCTCGCACCTGCTCGCCGGCAACGGCAGCCGCGACAACGTCGCCTTCGCTATAACGAGCGCGCGCCCCCAGGAGGGGAAGTCCACCGTCGCCGCGAACGTGGCCGCGGAGTTCGCGGCGTTCGGCACGACGACGCTCCTGGTCGACGCGGACTTCGAGCGCCCAACGCTGGCGAACATCTTCGGCGCCGACGCGTCGCCCGGTTTGGCGGACTTTCTCTATGGCGAAACGACGTGGGAAGACATCATTACCCGGACCGCGGTGCCGAACCTTAGGCTCATCACCGCGGGCGGACGGCGCGCACGGCCCTCGGCGCTCCTTGCGACCTCCGCCTTCGGCGACGTCGTCGCGCGCGCCCGCGAGGAGTTCGCGCTCACCGTCGTCGACGTCCCGCCGGTCTTCCCCGTCGCTGACGTGGCGTTGGTCGCGCCGACGGTCCGAAAGTTCCTCTTGGTGGTCCGGGCCGGCGCGGTGGGGCCGGCGGAGCTGGACCGCGCCGCCAAGACCGTCCGCCAGGTAGGCGGCGAGATATTGGGCGTCGTCCTCAACGGCGCCGAGCGTTCGGATACCTACGGTTACGGGTATTACCGATATTATTACGAGCGCGCGCGCCGGGAAGAGAGCCTTTCTAAAACATAAGATAACCGTTTTCGCGGGCGGCGGCCGCGCCGGCGGGCGGGACTTTCGCCTTCGCTTTGAGACGGCAATATGAAGACTCCCAGCGTTAGCGTGGCTTGGCCTTTCATTTGGCGCGCCGAACGCGGTCGCGCATGGCCGCACGCGAGGAAATATCTTGCTATATGCGCGGGCGTCGCGATCTGCGCCGCGGCGTTCGGCGCGCGCGTCGCCCCTCGACCCGTCGGCACGTTGAACGACGACGCGGTGGAATACATCAATATCGCCCGACACATAGCCGGCGGCGACGGGTATATAATGTCGCTCAAGTGGCACTGTTTCGATTCGCGGCCGGTGGTGAGGTCGGCGTGGGGCGAGCGGCTCCCCGGCGCGCCGGCTTTGCTCGCCGCCGGCCTGGCGCTGGGCGGCGAGCGCGGCATGAGAGCCGTAACGGGTATGGCTTTCGCGGCGTTCATAGCTCTATTTATTATTTTCATGAGCAGAGAATTCTCGCCGCGGCTCGCCTTAGTCGGGGGGGGATTAATGTTGTTCAACCCGAATTTGGCGGCCAACGCGGCGGATTTTATGTCGGAAGTTTTCTTCCTTCCTCTCATCGTGGCTGGCTTCTTTCTGTTGGGACGGGAGAAGCACGGCGCCCTGGCCTTGGCTACCGGCGCGCTGTTCGCGGCCGCGGCGTTGACGCGTTACGAAGCCTTGCCGTTATTCCTGCTCTCGCTATTGTTTAGGCCGCGAGGCGCGCGCCGACGGGGCGCCCTTCTCTCGGCCGCGGCTTTTATCGCGGTGATGAGCCCTTATTGGTACGTCAACTACGTTCATAACGGCTCGCCTTTTTACGCGTTGCATTTCGCGCAAACTTGGGGGCTCGATTCCGCGGCGTATTCGCGGTCGCTCCGGGCCCTGGCCGCGCCGACGACGTTGGCGTTTATCCCGGGACACGTGGCGGCCATCAGCCTTAACATATTAAGAAATTTTTATAATTACACTAAGGAGTTGGCGGGCTACGAGTTCTTGAGCCTTTTCGCCCCCTTCCTATTCTTCGCGGCGGCGTCTCCTCGGCAACGTCGATACCTCGTTGCGGCGATATTTATATTCTTATTTTACAGCCTTAGTTGGTCCGCGATGAACTTACAGCGCTTTATGTTGGTGCCTTATACGTTTCTCTTGCCGTTCGGCCTTGTCGGCTTCGAGAACGTCTCGGCTAAGGTTTGGGCGGGGAGGAAACGTGTCGCCGGCGCGGCGAAGTTCGCGGTCTACGGCGTTGTTCTGCTCCTATACGCCGCGGCTTATTACGCCGAGGTCCGCGACGAAGGGCGCAACCCGGTCTACGGCATAGCCGGTTACGAAGACGCGGTCGCGTTTTTAAACGTGCGGGCCCGGCCCGGCGCCGCGGTTATGGCGCACGACGCGTGGGAGCTCAACTGGAAGACGGGCGTCCCCGCGGCGGTCCTACCGATAGACGCGGATTATAACGAGGCCGCGGCGTGGGGCAAGAAAATCGGCGTCCGCTACGTCCTCGCGGGCCCGGGCGACGTAGCCGCGGCGCCCCGGGCGACGACGGCGG
>CAZJNB010000032.1:0-11308 GCA_964547385.1 uncultured bacterium | reverse complement strand
GGGCCAGCTCATCGTCGCCGCGGCGCGGCTGGGGATATCGCATCCGTCGGGATACCCGCTCGCGGCGCTCGCGGGCCAGCTCTTCACCCACGTGCCGGTAGCGCGGCTCGCCTGGCGGGTGAACCTGGCGTCGGCGGCCGCGGCGGCGTTCGCCTGCCTGCTGTTGTTCTTCCTATTGCGACGGCTCTTCGGACAGCTACGGCCGGCGGCGCCGGGCGCGGCGGCGGTTACGGCGGCGGCCGCGGCCGCGGCGTTCGGCCTCAGCCGGACGTTTTGGAGCCAGGCGGTCGTTACGGAGGTCTACGCGCTCGATACGCTGATGGTCGTCGCGGTTCTATATGTAGGCCTCAGCTGGGCGGAGAATAGGGACAGCCGGTGGGGCCTTCTGTGCGCGTTCCTCAGCGGCCTGGCGCTGGCGGCGCATACGTCGTCGGCGATAGTAACGGTGCCGCTGGGCGTCTACCTTATAATTAGGTTCCGTCGGCGGCCGGCGTGGGGGCCGTTATGTTTGGGGTTGGCGCTGGCGGCGTTCGGCTTTTTGGTCTACGTCTATCTTCCCCTCCGCGCGGTCCAGCGGCCGGCGATAAATTGGGGGGAGCCGCGGACGCTGGTTCGAGCCTATTATCATATCACTCGCCACGCCTACGGCGGCCCGGCGCTGGTGCGGATGCAATTCTATCCCCATCACCTTTTAGAGTTGGGGCGGTTTTTATGGTGGGAGTTCACGCCGCCGGCGGTAGCGGCGATGGCGGCGGGGCTCGTCGTAACGCTATGGCGGCGGCCGCGGCCGTGGGGATTTTTCGCCGTCCTCCTCGTGTTGACCGGGCCGCTCGCGACCGCGGCGCTCGTCCTCCTCCTCCAGGGGCACCAATTGCGGGGGATAGATGTCTGGTATATACCTTTCTTTATGTTGGCCGCGGCGTTCCTCGGGCTGGGCGTCTTTACGCTCGCCGCGGACCGGCGGCGGTGGCTGCGGCGGGTTGGCTACGGCGCCTTGGCCGCGGTCGTCGTCTTGCCACTCGTGTTCAACTTCTATTGGAACGACTTCCGGCACTACTACTTCGCCGAGGACTACGGCGCCAACTTCCTCAGGACGATCGGCTACGACGGCTACAATCTTATGTTCGAGCGGGGCTCGCTGGGGACCTTCGAGACGGCGTATCTCAAAAAGGTCGAGGGCGCGAGGCCGGACCACACGTTCGTCGACGGGACCGGCAGCGTCTATAGCAATTATAAAGGATTCGCCGCGGGGCGGCTCAACGTCGCGGACCCGGTGGCGGCGGGCGTATGGGAACGGGACTTCGAACGCGATTTGATCGCGACGACGGCGCCCCGGCCTTTCTATTATAGTATCTACCGCCGGGAGGTGGAGGACTACGGCTACGTGCTGGAGCCGGCCGGGATGTTATACCGGGTCTTCCCCGCGCCCTCCGAGCGACGGGCGGTCTCGCCGGTGTGGCGCCGGTATCGTATGCGGGGCGTCGCCGGCGTTGTAGCGTCGCCGGCTACGCCGCGGCATTTAGCCGACGAGTGGGCGCGGGACGCCGTCTGCAAGTATAAGACGATGCTCGTGCGGGATTACTTGCTCGTCGGCGACGACGAGAAGGCGCTCGCCCTCGTGGCGCGGACGGCCGCGGTGGCCCAGGATATGACGGAATCTTTGGCGGAGCTCGCTAACATCTATCTCGCGAGCGGCCGGCCGCGGGAGGCGATAGATTTTTATAACCGGGCCCTGCGCGCGTTCCCCCGGAAGGGCGTGGGCGATATGCCGTTCCGCCTGCGTTACGCGCAGATACTATCGAACCGGGCGGTGGCCTATCTCTACCTGGGCGACGTGGACGGCGCCGCGGCGTCGTATCGCGCGTCGTTGGCCGCCTTCCCGGACCAGCCGGCGACACGGCTTGCGGCCCGCCGCGAGAACCTCGTGCGCGCGGCGCGGGAACTCTCGTCGGCCCTTGGCGGCGGCTAAGGAAAGAAATGGCGCGAGCCGCGGGCATTATCGCCATATTATGAAAAGGCATTTACTTTTCGCTTTCGTTCTCCTCGCCGCGGCGGCGGCGCCGGCGCTGTGGCTTGCGAGCGTCGTCCCGGTGGAGGGGTTGAACCTGCCGAGCGACGACGCCTGGATACATCAGGTCTTCGCCCGGAACCTGGCGCGCGCCGGGATGTTCGCGTATAACGCCGGCGAGCGGTCCGCGGGCGTCACCGCGCCGCTTTGGACGATGATTTTAAGCGAGACCTACTTCTTCCGTCTCCCGCCGGTATGGGCCGCGATCGCGATGGCGGTGGCGGCGCATATGTTGTGGGTGGCGGCGATATATTGGCTGGTCCTGGGGATATGGCCGGACCGCTCGCGGCGGTGGGCGGCGGCCGCGGCGCTCCTCTTCACCCTCTTCGGGCCGGTGGTATGGTTCTCGGTGTCGGGGATGGAGACGTCGCTCTTCTTCGCGCTGGCGACGCTCGCGGCCGCGGCCCTCGGGCGGGGGCGGCACGCGTGGGCCGGCTTCGCCGCGGCGGCGTCGGTCCCGGTCCGGCCCGAGGGGAGTTTGCTCGTCGCGATGTTGTTCGGCTGGTGGCTTATCCGGCTCTGGCGGGAGCGGCGCCGGCCGCTCGCCGGGGAAGTGGTCGGCTACGTCGTATTGCCTATTTTATTCGTGGCGCCGCTGGTGGCGCATAACCTCGCCGCCGGCGGCTCGGTGATGCCGACGACCTATTTCGGCCGCCACTGGCTCTACCTGGGGACGGAGGCGAACCAGCGAACGATTACGTGGCGCGGGCCCCATATTCTGGCGTTCTATTGGTACCGTTATATCCAAGTCTGGACGTTGGGCCAAAACGACATCTCCAACGCGGCGAAGATATTCACCGACCCGGTCGTCCTGAGCCAGCTGGGCCTGTGGGGCGCGGTCATCCTGCTGGTCCGGCGGCGGCTCGCGCCCGGCTTGGCGTTTTTCACAATATGGGTATTTCTCCACAACAGCTTCTACGGCCTTTTTCTACCGAACTTCGGGACCGCAGGCCGCTACGAGGGGCGTAACTACGCGTTGTTCGCGGTGGCGATTATATTCGGCGCCCGCCTGCTCTTAGGTTGGATGAAGGAGCGCGCGTTTAAGGTAATTCCCTACGTCTTGCTCGCCGCGGCGTTCGTCTCGGCCTTCGGCTCGTACCTCGTATGGCGCGAGATGTATTCGGACAATATCTACCACCTTACAAACGTCCACGAGGCCGCGGGAAAGTGGGTGGCGGCGAACCTCCCCGCGGACGCGCGCGTAGCGGCTTTCGACATCGGCGCCTTCGGTTACTACGCCGACCGTTATATCGTGGATATCGGCGGCCTCCTCGACCGCGACGCCGGGAAATATCTCTCCCGGGGCGACGTTACGCCTTATTTGAGGAAAAAGGGCGCGGGTTATATCGCGATGATGGAGGTCGATTCGCCGGAGCTTAGGCCCTTAGGCGAGCGCTTGGGCATATACGAGAAGTTGGGGACCGAGTTGGATATGACCCTCGTCAAGTCGTGGGAACTCCCGCTCGAGCGCCGGCGGTGGCTGAGTATCACCGCGATTGCGTATCCGACGTTGAGCCTTTACCGGCTCTACTTCCGGGGAGATAATTAACTAAACCGTATTCACCCTTATGGCGTCTAAAAAAAGGAAGCGCTCAAGTGGCGGCGGCGCGGTGAACGACGACGTGATCGCTCGCGCCCGGGCCGGCGACGGCGATGCCTTCAACCTAATCGTGGAGACCTACCGGAACCGCCTCTTCGGCCTCGCGGTGGGGATACTCCGGCGCCGGGACGCCGCGGAAGATGTTGTCCAGGAGGCATTTATCAAGGCCTACAAGAACCTGGCGAAATTTCGGGGCGACGCCAACATCTACACGTGGCTCTATCGTATAACGGTGAATACGGCCCATAATTATTTAAGGAGCGCGCGCCGGAAGAGCGCGGTGGATTTCGAGGAAGTGGCGCCGGTTATCGAGGCCAAGGGCGCCGACCCGGCGACGGCCACCGTAACCGCGGAATTGGGCGTCGCCATCGAGGGGGCCGTCGCGGCGCTGCCGCCCCGCCAGCGGGAGGTCTTTATCCTCCACTACTTCGAACAGCTACACCACCGCGAGATCGCCGACATCTTGGAGATAACGGAGGGCGCGGTGAAGGCCCATTTTTTCCACGCGGTCCGAAAGCTGAGGGGGACGCTCGCGGATTACGTCTCGTAGGGGGAGGTCGAAGGAGATGACCACGAAGAAGAAGACCAAGCAATGCCCTAATTGGCAGATTTTACTCGGCGAATATACGCTCGGGACCATAGACGCGCGCGACCGGGTGCGCCTCGAGCGGCACCTCAGCGCCTGTCGCCGGTGTCGGCGTGCCCTCGGCGAGATGGAGGCCCTCTACCAGCTGATGGGTCCGTTCCAGCTCGCCCGGCCCGCGCGCTCGTTCCGCGGCCGACTCGCCGCCGCGGTTCAAAAGGAGACGGCTCCCGCGCCGCGGGCGCCCGTCGCCGAAGGCCGAACGGCGGTCGCTCGCCCGGCGCGTCGCTGGTGGCGGATACCGGCCTTCGCCTCGGCGTTCGCGACCGCGGCCATAGTCCTAATCCTATTCTTCAAGGTGTGGGCGCCGTTCGCGCCGGCGCCGGAGGTCCCTATTACCGCGGCGCCGCCGGCCACAGAGGAAGTTGCGCCGGCCGCGGAGGGGCCGGTGGTTCCGCCGGCCAAAAGCCCGGCGCCGGCCCAGCCGCCGGTGGCGTATCGGCTTGCGGAGACGGCCGCCGCGGCCGCGCCGCCTGCGCCCGCGGAGCCTCTGTCCGAACGGACCCTTGCCGACGACGGCCTAATGCCGGCCGCGGCCGGGAGCCGGGGCAGGTCGACGCCCGCGTTCGAAGAGCGCGTAGACTTGGCGATGGCAACGGCGGACGAAGTTGCCGCGAAGAAGAAGGCCGAGACGCCGGCGCCCGCGAGCGCGGCGTTCGCCTGGGGCGAGGGGGGTGGCGCGGGCGCCGCCGGCGTCGCTCGCGGCTCCTCGAGCGGCCTGGGCGGGGTGGCGTCGGGGACGAAGGCTACGGCCGCGGCGGTGGCCTTGACGGGCGCCGCGGCGACGGATAAAGATACGGTCGAGGATTGGATGGACCCTCGCGTGGGCGCCGACGTCGAGCGTTTGACGACGGACGACGCCGCGTTGCTCGACTACGCGACGCCGAACGGTTCCTTGGTCGTCTATTTTATGGAGCTCTCGCCCGAGGAACAGAAGACGGTGTTGACGCGCCTACGCGCCGAGACCGAGGCGGCGCCGGCGGCGGAGCTATTAAATACCTATTAGCGTCGGTTCTTAGGAGAACGGGAGTATGAATAGGACTGCGACGATTACGGCGGCTTTGCTCTGCTTCGTTGCGACGGTGGCGTTCAGCGACGAGCCGCCGCCCGAAAAGAACGCCCGCCGCGAAGCTATTCGCGACGCCATCAGCGCTATCAAGCAGAAGAAGGTCGTGGACGTTCTCGAGCTCGCGGATACCGAAAAAGTGAATTTCCTCGACCTCTACGACCGCTGGGACGAAGTCCGGTGGCAATACCGCGAGCGGCGGCGGGTCTTGATGGAGGAGCTCGCCGGCGCGATGCGCGGCGCCGGCTCGAGACCCCTCGGCGCGGTCCTCGATGACGTCGACGCGGTGGACGCGGAGAGCCGCACCTCCGAGGACCGCCTGCGCGTAGAGTTCCGTAGTTTGCTCAGCGACGAGCAATACGCCAAGCTGTTGTTGTTCGAGCAGAACTTCAATCGGAACCTACGCCGCTTCATCCAGGAACAACAGCGCTGGGCGCCGCCGGCGAAGCCTTAGCGCGTCGCCTCGCCGGCTCGTCGCGCGCGGGGTCGGCCCCCGCGTTTTTCTTTGTCGTCGGCGCCGTTTATGCTAAATTATTATCGTGCCTCGTCTTAGCATTGGCTTTATCGCGTTCGCCGCCGCGGCGGCCGCGACGTTCCTAACGTCGTGCCGCGGCGAGCCGCGCTGGCCCGCGGCCGGGCCCGCCGACCTCGCCGACACCATCTACGTCGCTCGGGCGACCGCCGACGGCGCCGAGGTCGTCGCCTTCTCCGCGACCACGGCCGAACGGCGGCTGGGCGTTTCCTGCGACGGCGAGAGCGAGGTGGCGGTCTCGCCCGACGGCGGCCGCCTGTATTACGGCGCCGACAGCGCCCTCCACGAATACGACCTCGCCGCGGCGACGGACGTCGTTGTCGCGACGTTCCCGGCGGGGATGGCGTATGAGCTGGCGGCCGACGACGCCGGCCGAGAGAAGGTCTACCGCTGGCGGTGCGGCTACCGCTTCCGCGACGTAACGTTCGGGCCCCAGGGCCGTATCGCGTTCATTCTGGAGAGCACCGAATGCCCGCTCGGGGAACGCCGGCCCGAGGAGTTCTTGGCGGCCGAGCGCCGGCGGTGGCGGCCGCGAAGCGACTTCTTCGCCCAAGAGGGAGCCTACCTACTCGACGCCGGCGGCGGCGCGCCCTCCTACCTCGGCGCCACGCGCGCCCTCTACGGCTTCGACGCCGACGGCGCGTTGTTCCTCGAGAGTAAGCTCACCCTCGCGCGCTACGACTTCGCCCGCGGCGGCGAAGCGACGCCGGTCCTGGCGGCCGACGCCCACGAGCTGGGGTGGCTGCCCGCGGCGGCGGTGGCCGGTGATAAGGTCGTCGTCGTCGCGGCCAAGGCTGAGAAGAAGTCGGACGAGTATATCCGAAACGGCGTCTACGTCCTCGAGGGCGGCCGGGGGCGGAAGCGTCCCCGCGTCGAGGTGCGCGCCCGGGAGCCGGCGACGCGGGCGGCCCTCTCGCCCGACGGCCGCTACTTCGCGTTCGAGGGGACGCCCAGGCTTTTAGGGGAGCCGACGATCTACGTCGTGGACCTCGCGCGGCGGCGTTATAAGGTCCTGGTGAACGGCGGCCGGCTCCTCCGCTTCGCCCGCGGCTCGGGCGCCCTCTTCTACCTGAGCGGTACCGGCCGGGCCGGCGACCTCTTCCTCGCCGGCCTCGACGGCTCGCCGCGGCGCCTTACGTCCTCCGCCGATATCCTTCCCCCGCCATAACTTCGGCTCAGCGACGGTCGCCCTTGCCTCGGCGCGAGGAAGAAAAATGCAACCTAAATATATACGTGTACTAATTTCATTATTTACTTTAATTTTCGCTTTCGTTATCGCGCAGTGCGATAGCCCGACGGGCGGGAAAGAAGAAGGGGCCTCCCCATGGAAGGTCTACTTTATCAAAGAATTGCCTAAAAACCAACATATCCTCGGAATATATATGTTATCTCTCGTAGAAGGATGGGCCTGTATAGGGCCCGAGATATTAAAGTTCAACGGCGAAAAATGGTTCGTGTTCCAAGATTTCCGGGAATCATTTGCGGGCCCTTTTTGGGATATAGATTTCTCGGGGCCGGATGACGGTTGGGTTGTGGGTAGTAAATACGTTCCGGGCGGTGGCGGCGTCGCGATCATCCACTACGACGGCGAAGATTGGAAAGACGTATCGCCCGAGGGCGTCCACGATTTATACGAGTTGTATTGCGTCTTCGCTATTGCGCCGGACGACGTGTGGGCCGGCGGCCCGAGCGGCCTTTACCACTACGACGGCTCGATCTGGACGCACGAGCCCGGGCCTACGCAGGTCTGGGGGCTCCACTTCACTTCGCCCACGCACGGCTGGGCCGTCGCGACCGGCGGCGGATATTTTCGCTGGGACGGCGGGACCTGGACGCAGGTCTTTGCCGACGACGGCGAATACCGCCGCGGCGTCTTCGCGCCGACGCCCACGACGGCCTGGGCCGTGGGCGGCGGCTTCGGCTTCGAGATTGGTCCTTATTACCCGATATTCCGCTATAACCATACGTTGAATATTTGGGAGAAGTGGCGGGAAGAGCGGCTCCCCAAAAGTTTAGAGGCGGTCCACTTTGCGGCCCCGGACGACGGCTGGGTCGTAGGGCAATTCGTCGCGCGCTACGACGGCCAGAACTGGAGCGGGGTCGCGTCGCCGCCCACGTACCCCTATGACGTCTTCACCCTCGGCGGCGACGAAGTGTGGGTTTCCTGCATGGACCGTCGAATTTGCAAATACGATCCTAAGCGGCTCGAGCGAACGCCTTAGCGCCGCTTTTTTGCGTCTTTAGTTTTCCCCTGCCATAACTTCGGCTCAGCGATGGTCGCCCTTGCCTCGGCGCGCCGGTTGGGTTATAATCGCCGCACCGGGTGGTGGCGTTGACCGACTTCGTTCATCTTCACGTTCACAGCGAGTATTCCTTTCTCGACGGCATGTGCCGGCCGCGCGCGCTGGTGTCGCGGGTGCGCGAGCTGGGGATGTCCGCCGTCGCCCTCACCGACCACGGCGGCGTCTTCGGCGTCATCGACTTCTACCAGGCCGCGACCGCCGCGGACGTCAAACCCATCCTCGGCTGTGAGCTCTACGTCGCGCCGCAGGGCCGCTTCGTGAAGCGGGCCGGCGGCCGCGGCGAGGCCGGCCATCACCTCGTCGTCCTCGCCGAGAACAACGAGGGCTACCGCAACCTCCTCAAGTTATCCTCGAAGGGATACTTGGAGGGTTTTTATTATAAGCCGCGGGTGGACAAGGAGCTTTTGGCCCAGCACCACAAGGGCCTTATCGCCCTCTCGGCGTGCCTCAAGGGGGAGGTGGCGCAGGCGCTCTTGGCCGGCGCCCACGACCGCGCCGCCGCGGTCGCGGGCGAATACGCGGATATCTTCGGGCCGGAGAACTTCTTCCTGGAGCTTCAGGACCACGGCTTGGCCGAGCAGAAGCGCGTCGTCCGCGGCCTCGGCGAGATCGCCGCGCGGCAGGGGTTAAAACAGGTGGCCAGCAACGACGTCCACTACGTGAACGCGGGCGACGCCCGCGCCCACGACGTTCTCTTGTGCATCCAGACCGGCCGTAAGCTGAGCGACCCGGGTCGGATGCGCTTCGATACCGACCAGGTCTACCTGAAGGACGCCGCGGGGATGGCGCGGCTGTTCGCCGAGGTCCCGGCGGCGCTCGAGGGGACCGTCGGCGTCGCCGAGCGGTGCGACGTGACGTTGGATTTCGACCACTACCGTTTGCCCCGTTTCGACGTCCCCGGCGGCGAGTCGGCCGCGGCGTTTCTGGCGAAGCTCGCCGCGGAGGGCTTGCCGCGGCGCTATCCGAACGCGGGAGAAGAGGTCCGCGCGCGGCTGGCCTACGAGCTCGACGTCATCGGCAAGATGGGGATGGAGCCCTACTTCCTCATCGTATGGGACCTGGTGGAGTTCGCCCGCGGCCGGGGCATTATGGTCGGCCCGGGCCGCGGCTCCGCGGCGTCGTCGCTCGTCGCTTACTCCCTGGGCATCACCGGCGTCGACCCCCTCGAACACGGCCTCATCTTCGAGCGGTTCCTTAACCCGGAACGGGTCTCGATGCCCGACTTCGACATAGATTTCGGTGACCGCCGGCGCGACGAGGTGCTGAGCTATATCACCGAAAAATACGGCCAGGATAACGTCGCCCAGATCATCACCTTCGGCACGTTGGCGGCGCGCGCCGCGGTCAAGGACGTGGGCCGGGTCCTCCAAATACCTTTCGCCGACACCGATATGATATCGAAGGAGATAAACCCGATGGCGCCCCTCGCCGATTCCCTCAAAGGGAACGCCGTCCTCAAGCGCGAATATGACGAAAACCCGCGCGTCCGCGAATGCATCGACCTCGCCCTTCAGCTCGAGGGATTGGTCCGGCACCCGTCGGTGCACGCCGCGGGCGTCGCCGTCGCCCCCGATGAGCTCACCAACTACACCGCTCTCTACCGCGGCAAGAGGAAGGAAGTTACGACCCAGTTCGATATGAACGCGGTGGAGGCCTGCGGCCTCCTCAAGATCGACATCCTCGGTCTTAAGACCCTAACCGTCATCGAGGACGCCGTCAAGGCGGTGGCGCGCCGCCGGAGCGTCGAAGTCGATATCGAAAATCTACCCTACGACGACGAGGCGAGCTACGAGCTCATCCGCCGCGCAGATACCGACGGCGTCTTCCAGCTGGAGTCCGACGGTATGCGCGACCTCTGCCGGCGGGTAGCGCCGCGGACGTTCGCCGAGCTTATCCCCATTCTGGCGCTCTTCCGGCCCGGGCCGATGGGCGCCGGCGCCACCGAGCAGTTCGTCAACCGGAAACGCGGCCGCGCCACCGGGCCGCCCCTCCACCCGAGCCTGGAGCCCATCCTCGCCGACGCCTACGGCGCTATCCTCTATCAGGAACACGTCCTCCGCATCGCGAGCGAGGTCGCCGGCTACTCGCTGGGCCAGGCGGACCTCCTCCGCCGGGCGATGGGGAAGAAGAAGCGGGGCGTGATGAAGGCCCAGCGCGAGTCGTTCGTCGAGGGCGCGCGCGCGCGGGGCCTCAGCCGCGGCGACGCCGAGAAGATATTCGACGCCGTCGCGCCCTTCGCCGAATACGGCTTCAACAAAGCACACGCCACCGCCTACGCGGTCCTCTCCTACCGAACCGCCTACCTCCGGGCCAACTTCCCGCCCGAGTTTATGGCGGCCCTCCTCACCTCGGAGCAGGGCAACGCCGACAAGATCATCCAATACGTGAAGAGCGCCCGGCATATGGGTATCGAAATACTGGCGCCGGACCTCAATCGCTCGTGGTATAACTTCTGGGTCGAGGATGAGAACAGTATCCGGATGGGGCTCGCGGCGATCAAGAACGTGGGGCGCGCGGCCATCGACGAGGTAGTCGCCGCGCGGCAACGCCGCGGCCTGTTCGAGAGCCTAACTGACTTCTGCGGCCGGGTGGACCTGCGGGTAGTGAACCGGGCCGTTATCGAATCGCTCATCAAAGCGGGCGCGTTCGACGTCCTGGGAAAGGGGCGGGCGCCGCTCTACGAGAGCTTGGACGCCGCCCTCGAGGCCGGGAAGCGTTTGAGCCGCGACCGCGCGCGCGGTCAAGAGAGCTTGCTCGGCGCCTGGGGCGAGGACGAGACGCCCGCCGCGGCCGCGCCGGCCGCCGGCCGCGAGTGGGACCACCTCGAGCTATTGCGCTACGAGAAGGAGCTTTTAGGCGTTCCGATTTCGGGCCACCCGCTCGACCGGTATCGGGAGGTCCTCGCCGCGGTTGGCAGCGCGCCGGTGGCGGACGTGCTCGGCGGCCGCGTCTCCGGCACGGTCGCGGTCGGCGGCGTCGTAGGCCGCATCAAAACCATCGCCGACAAACGGGGCCGGGAGATGGCCTTCTTCACCCTGGAGGACGACGGCGCGCTGGAAATCATAGCCTTTGCCGATTGCTACGCGAAGTCGGAGT
>CAZJNB010000031.1:0-11320 GCA_964547385.1 uncultured bacterium | reverse complement strand
CCGCTGCGGGTGAGCCACCGCAGTCTCTACGACGGGACCGTCGAGGGTGTGGTCGCGAGCCATACGTGGCCTACGAAGATGGCCGGGCGACCGCCGAGGCGCGGCGCCCATTCGTTGTGAACGAGGCGGGCCAGTTCTTCCTCGGCGGCGCGGACGTGTTCGCGGCCGCCGTCGAAACGCCACGGCGCCGCGGCGACCGTTATCGGCCCGGCGGCCGTCTCGACTTCGAGGAGGGTGGGGACGGTGGCGAGGTAGACGCCCTCCAGGGAAAGGGCGCCGAAGACGGCCTGGCCGCTCACCGCCGGGTCGCGGCGCGGCCGGTCGTGGTTGCCCGGGACGATTACGAGGGGAACGCGGGCGGCGCGGAGCCGGGCGACGCGGCGGGCCCATTCTCGTTGCACGAGGGGCTCGGCGCGCGGGCTGTCGTAGATGTCGCCCGCGACGACGACGAGGTGAACGCCTTCGTCGAGGGCGAGGTCGAGGACGGCGTCGAGCGCCCCGAGAAACTCGGCGAGGCGCGCGGGGCGACCGCCGAGCCAACGCTCGTAGGTTTTAAGGCCGAGGTGAAGGTCTGCGATATGTAGAAATTTTATCGACATCGGCGGCGAGCTCGTGCCCTCGTCCGCATTATAATAATCGGGTGGGGCGGTCGTCTATTAAAAAGGCGCCGGCGGGCCGGCGCGGCGGACGGCGAGCCGGCTTCCGCTAAGACGCCTCGGCTATCGGGAGAGTGAACGAGAAGGTGGAACCTTGGCCCTCCTCGCTCTCGACGTCGATGGTCCCGCCGTGGGCTTGGACGATCGCCCGGGCGATGTAAAGGCCCAAGCCCGAGCCGCTGACTTTGCTTTTGCCTTCGCCGCGGAAGGTTTTGAATTTATCGAAGAGGAAGGGGATTTCTTCGGGGGGGACGCCCGCGCCGCTGTCGGCGACGCTGATCTTGACCATACCGTCGGCGACGCCGGCGGTGAAGATTTTCACGTCGCCGCCTTTGGGGGTGAACTTCAACGCGTTACCGACGAGGTTGGAGAGGACTTGGAGGATTTTAGGTCCGTCGCCCATAATCTTTGGTAGGTCCGGTTCTACCGAAGTCGAAAAGTTAATATCCCGTTTATCGGCGATGACTTCGGCGCTCTCGAACGCGTCGCGGATAAGGTCCGCAACGTCCACGGGCGCGGGCGCGACCTTGATGCCGGCCTCGTCCAGGCGGTAAAAGTCGAGGATGTTGTTAATGAGGTCGATCATCCGTTTGGATTCTCGGGGGATGATGCGCACGAGGTTCATTATGCGCTCGTCGACTTGGCTTAGGAGCATCTCTTCGATGATTTCGCTGGAGCCGAGGATACCGGTCATAGGCGTCCGGAGGTCGTGGACCAGCATAGAGACGAACTCGGCTTTCATCTCGTCGAGGCGTTTCAGCTCCCGGTTGGCGCTTTCGAGTTCGGCGGCTTTTTGGCGCACTTCCTCCATCAGCTTAGAATTGCGGATGGCGACAGCTATTTGGCCGGAGAGGGTTTCGAGGGCGGCGATATCCGCTTCGTCGAAAGCGTTCGGCCACCGGCTCTCGACGTTCAGGACCGCGACTACGTTACCGTCGGTTTTGATGGGCACGCAGAGCTCGGAATTCATCGGCGGCAGGAAATCTACTTCCACAAATTCAGGGTCGCGGCTGGTATCGGCGATGAGGACCGTCTGGCCGGAACGGGCGACGCGGCCGCAGATACCCTGGTCCAAGGGCTGGCTGTAATCTACGGTAAGCGCCTTCGCGGCGCCGCGGACTTTGTAAGCGCGGAGGGTCATTTCTTGTTTGTCCTCGTCCACCGTCATTATCGCGACGTTCTGGAAGCGGCTGTCGTTTTGGACCTTCTCGACGATGGTGGGGAAGAGCTCATCGACGTCGAGGACCGAGGATACCATATTACCGATGACGTTAAGCCCTACGAGCTGGCTAGTGCGTTTTTTCGCTTCTTCGAAGAGGTTGGCGTTTTGCAGTGCGACGGCGACCTGGTCGGCGAACGTTGTGAGGATGGTGAGGTCGATTTCGCGGAAGGCTCCCGTTTCGTCGTGGCTGAGGGCGATGCATCCGAGGCTGTGCCCTTCGTAGACGACAGGGGCGTAGATTTCGGAACGGTTGGGAACCTCCTCGTCGGCGGCGAAACGTCCGTCTTGGCCGGTATCGTCGATAACGAGGGGCTTTTTGTTGGTTACTACCCACCCGGTAGGCCGTCGGTGGGCGCCCAATTCGGCGAGTTCAATTTCCTCCGCCGTCAGGTTTTTACTCGCGACGATTTTAAACTGGCCGTGGCTCTTTTCGTCGTAGGAGAAGACGGCGCCGCGATGGAAGTCGAGGAAACGGCGGAGCTCATCCAGGACGCGGTCCATCAGCTGTTCGGGTTCGCGGAGCGAATTGATAACCTTGGTTATATTGACCATAGCGTGGAGACGCTTGGTATGGCTTTGCAATAGGTCCGCGGCGCTCGCCTCTTGAGCGACGAGCGCGGCGTGCGTTCCGAAGAGCTCGAGCAGGAAGAGGCTTTCGTCGGTAGGCGCGCGGTTTTCGCTCGGGCCATCGAGGACTACGTAGCCGACGGCTTTGCCCTCTCGCCCGAAGAGCCCTACCATAAAGAGGTCGCGGGTGTTCCACTCACCGACCTTCCCGCCGGCCGGGATGGGTTTTAACGTCGCGATAAGGTCGGCGGTATCCTCGTTGTGGGGGACGTGGAAAATATTCCCGGACCTGTATTTCGCGAGGTCCGGCCCTTCCAGGAACTCGCGCCCGGCCGCCGGGGAGGACGGGCCGCGCGCCAGGGCTTCGATCTCGGCGTCCGTAAACCCCGCCGATACTGTCTCGGCGCCGGCGGGGGCGTCGGCGAATACGTTCACGTAGACTTTTCCCCACCCCAACCCTTGGAAGCCTTGAACGACGAGCTTAAGCTTTTCCGCCAGGCCCTCCTGCTCGCGAATTCGGGCCGCGATATTGAAGAGGTGGGCCAAACGGTTTCGTTCGAAGGCCAGGCGGTTCGACTTTTCGACTAACTCTTCCTCGACCCTAACCTGCGGCGTTACGTTGTCGGTTACTACGATAAGGCCGACGACCTGCCCCCGCGCTTCTCTCCGCGGCAAGACGCGTACGTGAAGGAATTCTTCCCGGCCGAAACGGTCTTTCCGCCGGAGGCGTTCTACGCGGTACGGCCGGCCGGTTTCGAGAACTTCCTGCATGCGTTCCCGGAAAGACTTGCGGCCCGAATGCACCTCCGCGAAGTCCGGGAAGACGTCGAAGTAATCTCGTCCCCGCACTTCCTCTTCCGGGAGGCCGGAACCGACCTCTTGCCCCAGAGACCACCGGGTGACCCGTAGCTCGCGGTCGAGGGCGACGATCCCCAGCGGGAGGTTGTCCAGAAGGTCGGCCGCCGCTACGCCCTCCGTAAAACTTTCTTCCGCCTCCTTTATCGTGCATAGAAAGAACTCTTTTCCGGCGGCGACGAAGCGTCGGCCGGCCAATAGCGCCGGCGTGATCTCCCCCTCGCTCGAGATTATTCCCGCGCGTACGTTGCTAACGGCGCCCTTCTCGCGGACCCGTGTCAGGAAAGCGGTCGCCTCCGCGGTGCCGTTGACGAGCAAGCCGGCGAGGGGGCGCTCGACGAGCGCCGCGGGCTCGTATCCGAGGAC
Source organism: uncultured bacterium (assembly GCA_964547385.1). GTDB lineage: Bacteria > RBG-13-66-14 > B26-G2 > WVWN01 > WVWN01 > CAZJNB01. The sequence continues at coordinate 7,654 of CAZJNB010000031.1, read as the reverse complement.
CGAGCCGGCGTCGTTCGCCGCCGCGGCGATAACACCTTCGCCGGAGACCGCGAGCACCGGCCGGCCGCCGAGCGCCGCGGCCTTAACCAACGCGTTAACGAGGGCCGAAGCGCCGCCGTTTTTATACTGCCTTTCGCTCATTTTAATTCTAAGGCCGTCTTACCCCTTCTCTTACACCTACCAAGTAGGCGTAAAGCTAATATTTGTTCAAAACCCTAACTTAATTATAACAGCGTAACCACCGGCCGTCAAATTACGGCCGGCGCTGGTCCCTATTATATTATACGCGTTAAGGATAAACTCTTTAATTCCAGGCTGGTATGGTAATGGAGGTGGGCCTGGATAAAGGCGAGCGTTTGTTCCACTAACGCCGGCGGCGCGTGGACCCGGCTGAGTCGGGAAGGCGGTAACGCCGCGAGCGTCGCGACGAAGTTATAGACCGCGGGCGCCAGCCTGACGCCGTCGTTCGCCGCCGGGGCGCATTCGGCACAGACGACCGCTCCCTCCCGGAGGACGAAGACGCCGCCGCGGGGCCGCGCCCGGCCGCAGAGGGCGCATTCCGCCAAGTCCGGCTTCAGCCCGAGCTGTGTCGCGAGGTTGACGAAAAATTGCGCGAGCAGGAGCGCCGGCGCGCCCCCCGCGTCCAACGCCGCTATTGCCGCGGCGAGAAGCTCGAAGAGCGAGCTGTCGGCGTCCCCCTCGCCGCTTAGTTTATCGGTAGCCTCGGCCATCGCCAAGCCGTAGGGTAGGGCCGCCGGCGTTTCGTGGACGTGGCGCGCGGGTGCCGTAACGGTCGCTTCCGCGACGGTGAACAGCTCTTTCGTTTCCCGCCAATAGAAGACGTATTCGCCCTGGCAGAGGGGCTCGAGGGCCGCGCCGAATTTGTTCTTCGGCCGGCGCGCGCCTTTGGCCAGAAGTTGGACCTTGCCCGCGGCGCGCGTATACACCACCGCGATACGCGACGTCTCACCGAAGTCGCGCCGTTTTAAGACGATTCCCTCGCTCCGAATTATTTCCGTCACCGGCTTTAGCCCAAGTAACCCATGCCCTCGAGCCGGGCTCGAACGGCGGCGTCCTCCTCGGCGACGTAGCCGCTCTCGCCGCCGCCGTAGGGATGGTAGTTCGGCGGCGCCTCGGCGAGGAGGCCGGGCTCAAGGACTTCGCGCAAGAGGCGGCCGTCGACGTTCGCGGGCACCGCTTCGCCCAGGACGTACATCGCGGTAGGGTAGATGTCCGCGAGGGCGGCGTCGCGCGGCGTCGAGCCGGCGGCGAACGCCGGGCCGGCCGCGAAAAAGATACCTTCCCGGCGGTGTTCGCCGGGGCGGGCGCGCCGCGGCGCAACCGCCGGGTCGTCGGAAAACTCTTTAAGGCGAACGCCGTCTTCCCAAAGCGGTAAGTAGAGGTCGGGCGCGTCGTCGAGGGCCGGGCCGTGGTAGATCTCTTCCCGCCGCAAGGCCCGGGCGGCGAGGCCGGCGTGGAGGTCGTCCAGGCTGGCGACGACCTCGTCGCGCACCCTCTCGTAGTCGGCGCGAGCGACGGCGCCGCGCGGTTCCCGGCCCGCGACGTTGAGGTAGAGGCCGTATTGGGTCGCGGTGCCGGGGAACGCCGTCGTCCGGTTCCAATCCACGCCGCTGAAGGCGGAGAAGTTCGCCATTACCCGGCCGCGGGCCGCGGCGCGGAGCCGCGACGGGAGGCGCCGGCGGAGCTTTAGGATATCTATCGCGGCGATGATGTCCATTATCCGTCGCGGCGACGGGCCGCCCCTCTTCTTTAGATGAAGGAAGCCGTGTTTTATAAGGTGCGCGCCGAGGTCGGCTTCGGCGGCGACGGGCCCGAAGCCGTGGTCCGACATCACTATGGTCGTTACTTCATCGTCCGCGGCGTCCCAAAATTCTCCCAGCGCCGCGTCCAACCACTCGTAGTGGGCGGCCACGAGCGCCGGCCGGTCCCAGAAGAAATGCATCAGGCGGTCAACGCCGGTGAAGACGACGACGAAGAGGTCAGGCCTTCTCTCCCGCCAGAGGGCGAGGGCGACGTGTTTGCGGGCCTCGGCGACGCGAGAGAGGTCTTCCAGGAAGTCGTCGTCGTGGCCCTCCTCGAAGTTGCGCGGGTTCATATCGATAAAGTATTCGCCGGCGTGCCGGACGTCGGCGCCTATGCTTCGTGGGTAGTAGTAGCGGTCCTGGGCGGCGGGCGTAAGCAGGCCGGGGATGACGAAGCCGTTGACCGGCCGCGGAGGATAGGTCAACGGGACGTTCACCGCCCCCACCGTCCGGCCGACCGCGGAGAGGGCGTCGAGGATGCGCGGCGCGGCCAACGCGGTGGCGTTTTGAAGGGCGCGGTTGTAACCGAGCCGCGGTGGCGCCAGGAAGTCGAAGACGCCGTGGCGGCCGGGGTTAAGGCCGGTGAGGAAAGTGCCCCAGGCGGGTGCCGTCAGCGGCGGGACGACGCTTAAGAGCGTCCCCGCGGCGCCCTGCGCCCGCATCCGGGCGAGGTTGGGCAAACGGCCGGCGGCGAGCAGCGGCTCGAGGACCTGGAACGTCCCGCCGTCGATGCCGAAGATGAGGAGGCGCCTTTTCATAAGCGCCCGGCGCCGGCACGGCCTTCGTCGGCTCGGCTCGCGACTACGACGATCGCGGCGAGGGTATAGAGGACGACCATTATCTCGTAATCGCCGAAAGTGTATTCGAAGAATCCTTCCACCAAGAAACCGCAGGTCGCGCCGATGCCGGCGAGGGAGGCGGCGCGCGCCGCGGGCGAGGCGGCGCGGCGGTAACTTCGGGCGAAGAGAGCGAACAACGCGTAGATGAAGTAACCGAAGGCGGCGAGGCCGAGAACGCCCCGTTCTACAACGAGTTGAATATAATTATTGTGCGCGTGCGGAACCTGGCTCTCGACGGAGCCGGGGTCCTTGTAGCGGTCGTAGAGTTCGATGGTATTATGCAGGCCGATGCCGGTTAGGGGGTAGTCGCGGGCGATACGGAGGGTGGTCCGCCAAATATCCACGCGGAACTCCGGCGGCCCCTCGGTCTCGCCGCCGCGGGCGGCCGTCGCCGCGCCGATGATCGATTGCGCCCTTTCGAGGATGGGCCGGGGCGCCACCAGAAACGCGACGACGGCGAGCGCCGGGAAGGCCCACAACAATCGTCGCTCGGCGACGACGGCTACGACGAAGACCGACACTGCCAAACCCACCCAGGCGGAACGGACGAGGGACGCGCCCAGGCCGGCGAGCATCACGCTCAGGAGAAGGCCCAGCGCTACTTTCCCGCGGGTCCGGAGGCGTCCCTTGAGCAATAACGCTACGGCGAACGTTATGGCGATCATCATTACGCCGCCGTAGGTCATATAGAACATCATACCGCCCGGGCGGGCGGTGAAGACGTCTTGTCCGAGGGACGGCGCGCGCGCGAACTGGTAGACGGCATACGCCGAGTTGACCGCGGCGCCGATGAGGAACGCCCACGCCATCGCCCGCCATATTCGCCGCGGCTGAGCCGGCAACGCGAAGCATACGGTGTAGTAGACCAGGGGTGCAGTATAAGTGAGCGTCCAGAAGAAGGAGCGGTTCCCGAAGTCGGCGCCGCCGACGAGATACGCCGTCGCCGAAGATACGACCATCGACGCGTAGAGGACGAGGAACGGGCGGTCGAGGGGCGTGGCGTAGACCGGCGGCCGGCGCAGTAGGTCCGCCTTCATCACGAACGGTAGGAGGACGAAGGCGAAGATGGCCCAGTTGCAAAATGATATCGAGAAACCCAGGCCGGCGGCGAAGATGAACCAGCCAGGCAGTTGCCAAATGTCGAGGGCTTTGAGGGCGGCGCGGAAGGCGGGCGCGCGTTCGTAGTTGGCGGTGGGGGGCATAGGCCGGTCGTTAGATATCGCGCAGGAGGTACTTTTGGAACTGCTCGGCGCGGAAGTCCTGGCCGGCGATGAGAACGGTTTTACACATCTCCAGAAGGCGCGAGCGAAGGCGGGGTCCGATGCGGTCGGTCAGCGATTCGTCCGCGCCGCCCGGCTCGTCGAGGTAGTTCGTCGTCGCGACGATGAGGCGTTGGCGCACGTAGCGCTGGTTGATGACGTAGGACAGGATGTCCAACGTCCAGTCCCGGATCCGCATCGACCCGAGGTCGTCTATGAGCAAGACCTCGGCGTCTAAAAGCGGTGCCAAAACGGCGTATTCGTCGAACGAACTCCCGGCGTATCTTTTCTTCACTTCCGCCAACAGCTCGGCGAAGTCGCACCAATGACAGCGGACACCCTTCTCGTGGGATAGGTATTTAATAATGCCGGTAGCGAGGTGGGTCTTGCCGACGCCGACGGGGCCCATAAGGAGCAGGCCGGCATCGACCGCGGGATAGTTGTCCGCGAACGAACGCGCAAGGCGGTGAGCCGCGGCCGCGCTCACGTCCGTAAGACCTTGGAAGAAGCGGAAGTTGTCGAGGGAACATTCCCGGTAGCGGGCCGGTATCCCCACCGCGGTTTCTCGCCGGGTGCGTTCTTCTTGCCGGCGGCAATCGCAGGGCCGGGCCCGGCGGACGCCGTCGGCTTCTTCGACCACGACGCCGGTATCCAGACACTTCGGACATACCTCGGCGTCGTCGAACTCTACATTCGGCAACGTGAAGTTCAAGCGGTCGTCGTCTCTCATAATCTCACAGCGAAAGGCGCGGGATGTTGAAGTGGCGCCGTATCTTCGTCGTAACGATCGCGTCCTGCGTTCGGCCCGCGACTTCGGGCGCGACTTCCCGGCCGGCGAGGGCGCGCGCCGCCTCGGCCCGGAAGCGCTCCAAGTCGCCGCGGGGGAGTCGGCCCGCGAGGTCTTGAAGGAGGGCCTCTTCCACGTCGCGGAGCCGGCGCAACGCTTCCGCGTCGCAAGAGGCCTCGGCGCCGATGTCGTGGGCGAGCCGGCGCACTTCCGCCGCGGCCTTCGCTAAAACCGGCGCGGCGGACGCCGGGACGGCGCCGCGCTCGAGGGCCGTGGCGAGCGCATCTAACTTCTTCGCCAACGCCGCCGGCGACGCTGGCGGCGTGGACTTCGTTCCGCCAGGGCTTACCGCCGTAAGCAATTGCGCCTCGACGGCCCAAGCGCATTGCTCGAGAGCGCGGATTTCGCCTCCCCGTTGGAACGCGGCCGTAATGCCGCGCGCCGCCGCCGCCGCCGGGATGCCCCGGCGTTCCCATCGCGCAAGCAATTCTAAGTCCGCGGGCGATAACATCGTCCCCCGGCCGCGGAGTTTGATGAAGTGCGCCGCGACGATGGTGAGGAAATCCTCGCTCGTGGTAGGCATTCCCGCTGAGGGTTAACTACGCGTCCCGCCGTTCCTGGGAACGTGCTTCCCGGCGCCGCCAGCTCAGCCACAAAACGACCGCGGCGATATATAAAACGCCTATTGTAACTGGAGCGACAACGCCGCGGCCGGTTATTATACCCGCGCTATGGGCAAGGGCATAGGCGCCCGAGAGGGCGAGGGTAAATAGAACCGCGTCTACGAAGCTAAGTAGGCCGGCGCGCCCAAAGAGCAATCGGAAGAAGCCGGCCACGGCCCGGGCCAGCCGGCGCCGCTCGCCCACCGCTACCTCTGCCGCGGCCAATATTATCACTAAACACGCGAACAGGAAAGGCCATTTGCCGAAGAAGACGAAAATGCCGGCGCCCACCGCGGTGAACCATTCGAGTAGAAATATCGCCGCCAACGGCGCGAGCACGTTCCCAACCCGTTCGGCTAGATAGGCCAGCGCTAGCGCCTCCGGCAGGCGCCACGCGACGAAGACGGCCCAGGCCGCATAGCCGCCTACCCGGGCGGACGGGCCGGCCGCGGGCCACACGAGCGCTACGGCCGCGAGGGCCGCGGCCGCGATAAGGCCGGGTCGCCGCCCGAGCGCGCCGCCGACGACGCTCTGGACGTAGCCGAAGAACAGATAGCCGAACGCGAGGGCACTCACTAATACCGCCACCGCGGCCGTCGGGCCGCGCGCTGTGGCGCCGGCGGGAAGCGTTACGAGAAACGTCGTCCCGGCCAGCTCGAGGCCCACGGTGAGCGCCGCCCGGAAGAACGTGAGTATTACCGCGGCGAGGACGCCGTAATAGAGCGACCGGCCTAACGACGTAGAACCCCGCCGCACGAAGAGAGCCGTCGGCCCGGGGAGGGCCGTCCGCGCGAGCGCCGTTACGGCCAACGCCAGCCCGAGGATGACCGCGGACCTTCCAAGGCCGCTGGCTACGCCGGCGGGCGCCGCGAGCGAGCCGGTGGGGCCGACGCTCAACACGACCGCGAGCACTTCGCACAGGACCGCGAAGAGCAGGAGGAGGGAGGGGCTGGCTTTGGCTTCGGCGGACATCAACGGCCTCGGCGGCGGCGTTGCTTCTTCGGCCGCGTTTCGGGCGCGGCGCGAGCGACGGCGGCGCCGCCGCTCAGCTCGCGGATGCGGTCGCGGAGCGCCGCGGCCTTCTCGAACGCCAACTCTTCGGCGGCCCGCCGCATCTCGTATTCGAGGAGGGCGAGGAACGCCCGGGCGTCGGCGGGCTCTTCGGGCGCCGCGGCCTTCTCGAGCTGGCCGGCGTCCGCGACGGACGTCGTCGCCAATACGGCTTCGACGGATTTGACGATGCTTTTCGGCTCGACGTTATGTTCGCGATTATACGCCAGCTGGCGTGCGCGCCGCCGCGTCGTCTCGCGGACGGCGTTCTCGATGGATTTGGTAAGGCGGTCCGCGTAGAGGATTACACGGCCGCCCGCGTGGCGCGCGGCCCGGCCGGCCGTCTGGATTATCGAGCGTTCGTCGCGCAGGAATCCTTCCTTGTCGGCGTCCAGGATCGCGACGAGCGACACCTCCGGTAAATCGAGGCCTTCTCGCAAGAGGTTGATTCCCACGACAACTTCGATTTCACCCAATCTCAAGGCCCGCAAGACTTCCATTCGCTCTATCGTATCCAATTCCGAATGGAGGTACTTTACTTTGAAGTCCAGTTCCGCGAGGTATTCGGCGAGGTCTTCGGCCGTCCGTTTGGTGAGAGTCGTTACCAGCGCCCGCTCGCCGCGGGCGACTACGGCGCGGAGCTCGGCGACGAGCTGGTCCACTTGCCCGGCCGCGGGCTTTACCGATACCGGCGGGTCCACCAGGCCGGTGGGCCGGATGAGCTGTTCCACTATGCGCGACGAGTGCTCGCGTTCGTACGGCCCGGGCGTGGCGGAGGTGTAGATGAATTGGGGGACGAGTTTCACAAACTCCTCGAAGACCAACGGCCTGTTGTCCAACGCCGACGGCAGGCGGAAGCCGTGTTCTACCAGGACCTCTTTGCGCGCGCGGTCGCCGTTGAACATCCCCCGGACCTGCGGCAGCGACGCGTGCGATTCGTCGACGATGCACAGCCACCGCGCCGGGAAGTAATCCAGAAGGCAGGCCGGGCGTTCGCCTGCGGCCCGGGCGGCGAGGTGGCGGGAGTAGTTCTCGATTCCCGGGCAGTAGCCGATTTCCTGCAGGAGCTCCATATCGTGCCGCGTGCGGACGCGAAGGCGTTGCGCCTCGAGCAGTTTGCCGCGTTCTTCGAACCAGCCGAGTCGCTCCTCGAGTTCCTTCTCGATATTGACGAGCGCCGCGGCGACGCGCTCGCGGCCTGTTACGAAGTGCTTGGCCGGGTAGATTGCGACGC
>CAZJNB010000030.1:0-11628 GCA_964547385.1 uncultured bacterium | reverse complement strand
CGGAGAATGTCCTGACGATGGCCGCGGCAAAGCTGGAGGTTCCGCTCGAGCGGTTAGTGGGCGCGGCGACGTTCTATAACGCGTTCAGCACGACGCCCAAGGGGCGCAATCACGTCAAGGTGTGCACCGGGACCGCCTGTATCGTACGCGGCTCGCGTAGTATCCTGGCGACCGTTATCAACGGCCTTAACGTCGAGCCGGGCGAGACGAGCGAAGACGGCGGCTTCTCCCTCGAGAACGTTCATTGCCTCGGCGCTTGTGCCCTCGGGCCGATCGTCGTTGTGAACGACGAATACCACGGCCATATGACGACGAAGAAGGCGTCGGAGGCCATTAAGAAATTACGAGCGAAAAGTGAAGAGAAAACAGAAGAGGTAGCCGCGTAACGGCCTATCGGGCACTCACCCGGCTTAGCAGACGGCGAAGGTGAGTAGATATGAGCATCAAGGAATTGCGCGATTTGCAAGAAGTGAAAGATAGGGGCCTCGCGGCGCTCTATCCCCAAAAACCCCGGCTTGCCGTCGGCTCCGCGACGTGCGGCCAGGCGAACGGCGCCGCGGAAGTAACGCAGGCGCTGATAGAGACGGCGCAAAAGGTGGGATACGACGCCGAAGTCGTCGCGACCGGGTGCCTCGGCTTCTGCGCCGCCGAACCCCTCGTCGACGTATGGCGCCCGGGTTACCCTCGGGTAATTTACCGGGATGTTACGCCCCAGAAAGCCTCGGCGTTAGTAACGGCGTTAGCTAAAGGGGACGATAAAGCCGAATGGGCGTTGTGCCGCCTCGAGGGCGATGACTTCATCTTGGACGCTTCGTCGAAGAGCTACGACGTATCGCGAAGTAATGGCGCGTTGGCCGGCGTTCCCCTTTACGGCGAGGCCGCGTTCTTCGCCCGCCAAGTAAAAGTGGCGCTCCGCAATTGCGGCTTTATCCGGCCTACGGAACTGGATGAATATATTGCGCGCGGCGGTTTCTTCGGCCTTTACGACGTCCTCCACCAAAGGTCCGCCGAGGAGGTTATAGGCGTTGTAACGAAGTCGGGTATCCGAGGGCGCGGCGGCGCCGGCTTCCCCACCGGGAAGAAGTGGGCGTTCTGCCGCGGCGCGGCCGGCGACGAGAAGTATATAATATGTAACGCCGACGAGGGCGACCCGGGCGCCTATATGGACCGGAGCGTTTTGGAGGGCGACCCGTATTCCGTCCTCGAAGGGATGATAACCGGCGCTTACGCTATCGGTAATTGCCGACGCGGCTATATTTATGTCCGCGGCGAATACCCTCACGCGATCGAAGTTTTAACAGTTGCGCTCGAAAAGTTACGCGACGCCGGCCTTTTGGGCGAAGATATCCTCGGCGCCGGCTTCGACTTCGACGTCGAGATCGCCCGCGGCGCCGGCGCCTTCGTCTGCGGCGAGGAGACCGCCCTCCTCCAATCCATCGAGGGTCTGCGGGGGATGCCGCGGCCGCGGCCGCCGTACCCGGCGCAGAGCGGCCTTTTCGGCAAGCCCACCGTCATCAACAACGTCGAGACCTGGGCCAACATCCCTGCCATAATCAACCGCGGCGCCGAGTGGTTCGCCGGCATCGGCACCGAAGGGAGCAAAGGGACGAAGGTCTTCTCGCTCGTAGGCAACGTCACCAATACCGGCCTGGTCGAAGTCCCGATGGGCGCGCCGATGCACGAGGTCATCTTCGACATCGGCGGCGGTATCCCCCGCGAGCGCGCGTTCAAAGCGGTCCAGACCGGCGGGCCCTCGGGCGGGTGTCTCCCGGCGAGCCAGCTCGGCCTCCACATCGACTTCGACGCCCTCAAAGAGGCCGGTTCGATGATGGGCTCCGGCGGTATGATCGTTATGGACGAGCATACCTGCGCCGTCGAGATGGCCCGCTACTTTCTCTCCTTCTGTAAGGACGAGTCCTGCGGTAAATGCACGCCCTGTCGCGACGGCATCCCGGCCCTCCTCGATATCCTCGAGCGCATCACCGCCGGCGAGGGGAAGATGGAGGACCTCGCGACGTTGGAAGAGCTCGGGCATACGGTTAAAGATACCGCCCTCTGCGGCCTGGGCCAGACCGCGCCCAACCCCCTCCTCACCACCCTCCGCTACTTCCGCGACGAATATGAGGCCCATATCAAATATAAGAAGTGCCCCGGCGCCGTATGTAAGGCGCTGGTCTCGGCGCCGTGCCACCACGTTTGCCCGGTTGGTATGGACCCGCCGGCCTATATCGGTTTCATCGCCCAGGGCAAGTTCGCCGAGGCCTACGATGTCATTACCGACGCGTCGCCGTTCCCCGGCGTCTGCGGCCGCGTCTGCCATTACCCCTGCGAGTTCAAATGCACCTCCGGCGACGCCGGCGACCCCATCGCCATCCGAGCGTTAAAACGCTTCGTATCCGACTTTGCGAAGAATAAGAACGGCCGGCCGAAAATGGCCGCGGCGAGAAAATACAAGGAGAAAGTAGCCGTCATCGGCTCGGGCCCTGCCGGCCTGAGCTGTGCCTATAAGCTCGCACGGAACGGCTATGCCGTTACCGTCTTCGAAGCGTTACCGGTGGCCGGGGGAATGCTCGCGGTCGGCATCCCGGCGTATCGCCTCCCCCGCGACATCCTCGAATTCGAAATAGAAAACGTGAAGCGCGCCGGCGTGGAGATAAAGACCAACGCCGCCGTCGGCAGCGATTTAACGATAGATGAGCTCCGGCGCCAGGGTTATAAGGCGTTCTTTATCGCCGCCGGCGCCCATAAAGGCCTCACCCTCGGTATTCCGGGAGAGGACGCCGAGGGTGTCGTGGACGCGGTCGCGTTCCTACGCGACGTCAACCTCGGCCGGGGTCATAAACCGGGCAATAAGGTAGGCGTCATCGGCGGCGGCAACGCCGCGGTCGACGCCGCGCGCACGGCGCTCCGGATGGGCGCGGCCGAGGTTCATATCCTCTACCGTCGGACCCGCCAGGAGATGCCGGCCCAGCGGGAGGAAGTCGAGGCCGCGCTCACGGAGGGGATACAACTACAATTCTTAGTGGCGCCGACGCGAGTCGTCGTCGAGGGCGGCCGGATGGTCGGTCTGGAATTACGGCGGATGGAGCTGGGCGACGTCGACGCCGGCGGCCGGCGGCGGCCTGTCCCGGTGGAGGGCTCGGCGTTCACCCTCGAGCTCGACGCCCTCATCCCGGCGATAAGCCAGCGGCCGGACCTCGGCTGTCTGGAGGGCGCGGGCGCCGTCGAGACGACGAAGTGGGACACGATCGTCGCGGACGAGGAGACCCAACAGACCGCGGCGTCGGACGTCTTCGCGGGCGGCGACGTCGTCTCCGGACCCGCGACCGTAACCGGCGCGATGGCGCAGGGCAAGCGCGCCGCGGCGGCAATTCACCGTTACTTACGCGGCGAGCCGCTCGCGCCCAGCTACGAGCCGACGCGGCCTACCGTGGAGGTCTCCCCCTACCAGATGACCGAAGATGAGCTGGAGAAGATTACGAGCCGGCCCGAGGTGCTGTGCCGCGCCGCGGCCGGGCGGGCGCGCAGTTTCGACGAGGCCGAGCTCTGCTTGAGTGCGGAACAGGCGATGGACGAGGCGAAGCGTTGCCTGCGGTGCGACGCGTCCGCGGCGTAGTAAGTTAGCGTATATATTTGCCCCGTAGGAGGCACGATGGCCAAGCTGATGATAAACGAGCAGCCCGTTGAGGTGGAAGAGGGCAAGACGGTCCTCGCCGCCTGCAAGGACGCGGGCGTGGACGTGCCCACCCTCTGCTACTCGCCCTTCCTGGAGCCGTACGGCGCGTGCCGCGTGTGCACGATTAAAGTCGCGGATAACGGCGCCTCGCGCCTTACGACGGCGTGCACCCTCCCCGCCGCGGACGGTATGAAGATAATTACCGACGACGACGACGTCCGCCGGGCACGTGCGCTCATCTTGGAGTTGTTGTTGGCGCGCGCGCCGGACGCCGAGGTCGTGCAAAAACTCGCCGCGGAATACGGCGTCGAGAAGCCCCGCTTTGCCCGGGAGCCGGCGCCGGAAGGGGCCGCCGCCGGCTTCGTCGCCGAAGAGAAGCCGCGCAAGTGTATCCTCTGCGGCTCGTGCTATCGGATATGCGAACAACGGGTGAACGCCTACGCCATCGGCCTGGTCCAGCGGGGCGCGGACGCGGAGGTAACGCCGCCGTTCGGCCGACCCTCCGATAATTGTATCGCCTGCGGCGCGTGTGCTTCGATTTGCCCGACGGGTGCCATTACCGCGGTCGACCGCCTGGGCCGGCAAATCGTCCACGACGAACTCGCGCTCTCGCCGGTAGCCGCCATTAAGGTCCCGATTAAACAAGCCGTCCCCAACGTCCCCTATATAGATACGGACGAGTGCATCTACTTCGAGACCGGCGGCTGTAAGATATGCGAGGAGGTTTGCGAGCGCGAGGCGATAAACTTCGACGACGAGGAGAAGGAATTCGAAGTCGAGGTGGGCACGATCGTCGTCGCGACCGGCTTTCAGACGTTCGACGCCGGCCGGATGATGGAGCTGGGTTACGGCCGCCTCCCCAACGTCATCAGCGCGATGGAGTTCGAGCTGATGAGCCGCGCGGACGGTTGGACCGGCGGCGAGGTCCTGATGGAGAACGGCGCGACGCCCGCGTCCATCGGCATCATCCACTGCGTCGGCTCGCGCGATAAAAACTACAACCGCTATTGCTCGCGCGTCTGTTGTATGTATTCGCTGAAGTTCGCGCACCTCATCAAGGAGAAGTCGGACGCCGCGGTCTACGACTTCTACATAGATATGCGGACCTTCGGCAAGGGATACGAGGAGTTCTACGACCGGCTTCTGGACGAAGGCGTCATCTTCGTCCGCGGCCGCGGCGCCGAGGTTTCCAACGTGCCCGAGCGCCGCGAGGAAGAGGGGAAGCTCGTTATCTGTTGCGAGGATACCCTCATCGGCGCCTACCGCCGGATTCCGGTAGAGATGGTCATCCTCGCGACGGCGCTGGAACCCCAGGCGGACGCCCAGGAAGTCCGGCGGACCTTCTCCATCGGCTGTGGCGCCGAGGGCTTCTTCCTCGAGAAACACGCGAAGCTGGCGCCCGTTTCGACGACAACCGACGGCGTCTTCCTCGCCGGCGCCTGCCAAGGGCCGAAAGACATTCCCGACACGGTGGCCCAGGGGTCCGCGGCCGCGGCCCAGGCGCTCGGCCTTATGGACCGCGGCGTCGTGGAGATCGAGCCTATCACCGCCGAAATTAACGAGGATGTCTGTTGCGGCTGTAAAATATGTATCGGCCTTTGCCCCTACACCGCGATAACGTTCGACGAGGAGAAGAAGGTCTCGGTGGTGAACGAGGCGCTATGTAAGGGGTGCGGGACCTGTGTCGCGGCGTGCTCCACCGGCGCGGCCAACCAACGGCACTTTACCAACGAGCAGATATTGGCGGAGATCGAAGGGGTGTTGGCGTAATGGCCCAAGATTTCGAACCGAAGATAATCGGCTTCCTGTGCACCTGGTGCGCCTACACCGGCGCCGATTTAGCCGGGACCGCGCGCATCAAGTATCCGCCCAACGTCCGCTCGATTCGGGTGATGTGCTCCGGCCGGGTGGACCCCCAGTTCGTGCTGGACGCCTTCGCGCGCGGCGCCGACGGCGTCCTCGTCGGCGGTTGACACCCGGGCGATTGCCATTACCAGGAAGGTAATTACAAGGCACTCCGGCGCGTAACTCTTCTCAAGAAAGTCCTGGGCCAGATGGGCGTCGCGCCGGCGCGACTGCGGCTGGAATGGATTGGCTCGTCGGAGGGGCAGAAATACGCCGACACCGCCGAAGCGTTTCGGGAGGCGCTCCGGGCCTTGGGGCCGCTCCCGGCCGGCGTCCTCGAGCCGGCGGTGGCGAAGGAGGAAGTCCATGCCTGATAAATTTAAATTCGCGTTTATGCCCTCCGCGAGCTGTGGTGGCTGCGAAGTCGCGATCGTGGACATCGACGAGGTCATCTTGAAGGTGGCCGAGCTCGCCGATATCGTCTATTGGCCCACCGCCCTCGACTTCAAGGATAAGGACCTCGAAGCCCTCCCCGACGGCGGCGTTACCGTCGGCTTCTTCAACGGCGCGGTCCGTAACGAACACGACGTCCACCACGCTCGCCTCTTGAGAAAGAAGAGCCAGGTCCTGGTCTCCTTCGGCGCCTGCGCCCAGATGGGCGGCATCCCGTCGCTGGGCAACTTCTGGACGACCGAGGAGCTCGCGCGCCGGATGTACGACACGTCTCCCTCTGTCGTGAACCCGGAGGGGACGAGGCCGCAGACGAAGTTCGACGCGCCGGAGGGCGAGTTGACGCTGCCCCGCGCGCTCGAGCGTGCCTTCGCCCTCGACCAGCTCGTGGACGTGGATTACTACTTACCCGGCTGTCCTCCCCAGGCCAAGTGGATCATCGCCGCCGTCGAGGCGGTGGCCTCGGGTGAACTGCCGCCCAAGGGGACCGTCATCGCCGGTACCAAGGCGGTGTGCGATGAGTGCCCCCGCGAGCGGTCCGAAGAGAAGCAAATCACGGAATTCAAACGCATCCACCTTGTCGAGAACGACCCTGAAAAGTGCCTCCTCGAGCAGGGGATAATGTGTTGCGGCCCGGCGACGCGCGACGGCTGTGAGGCCGCGTGCGTGGTCGCCGGCCAGGCCTGCCGCGGCTGTTTCGGCCCCACCGACAACGTTATCGATATGGGCGCCAAGTTGACCTCCTCCATCGCCTCCATAACGGTGGCCGATACCGACGAGGACGCCCGGCGGGTCCTGGGCCAATTGGACGACCCCGCCGGCTACTTCTACCGCTTCGGCCTCGCGAAGTCGCTGTTGGGCGTCGGGCGCGGCGAGGGGAAGGATAAAACCTAACGTTCGCCGGCGCCGCCGCGATTCGGAATACGGTATGTGCGCGGTCCAAATGGACGGAGATAGCGTATGAAGAAGATCGAAATCGACCCCATCACCCGCCTGGAGGGCCACGGCAAGATCGCGATATTCCTGGACGACGCCGGCGGCGTCGCCGAGGCCTACCTCCAGATACCGGAGCTCCGCGGCTTCGAGCAGTTCTGCGTGGGCCGGCCGGTGGAAGAGATTCCCCGTATCGTCCCCCGCATCTGCGGCGTTTGACCGCTCGTCCACCACTTCGCAGGCGCGAAGGCGACGGACGCGGTCTATCGGGTAGAGCTCCCGCCCAACGGCGAGCGGCTCCGGCGGATGATATACAACTCCTACTTCTTCTACGACCACCTGCTCCACTTCTACTACCTCGCGGCGCCGGACTTCGTTATGGGCCCGGCGTCGGACCCGGCCGCGCGTAACATCCTCGGCGTCATCGGCAAGGTCGGCCTGGAGGTCGGCAAGAAGGTCATCGAGATGCGGGCCAAGTCGATCGACGTGATGAAATACTTCGGCGGCAAGCGGACCCATCCCATCATCGCCCTCCCCGGCGGCCTGACGCGGCCGCTGGATAAAGAGACCCGCGAGGAGATGCGGACCCACGCCCGGGAGGCCGTCGAGTTCTCCAAGTTCACGTTCCAGCTCTTCGAGGACGTCGTCCTGAAGAATAAAGAATACGTGGACCTCGTCCTCTCCGAGGCGTACGGCGGCCAACAGACGTACTATATCGGCCTCGTTACCGACGACAATAAAGTGGATTTCTACGGCGGCCAGACGCGTGTCGTGGACCCGGAGGGCAAGGAGTTCGCGAAGTTCGACCCCGGTGACTATCTCGAGCACATCGCCGAGCGCGTGGAGCCTTGGACGTACCTCAAGGTGACGTACCTCAAGAACGTCGGGTGGAAGGGCTGGGTTACCGGCCCCGACTCCGGCATCTACCGCGGCGGGCCGCTGGGCCGGCTAAACGCCAGCGAGGGGATGCAGACGCCTCTCGCCCAGGCCGAGTTCGAGAAGATGTACGAAACGCTCGGCGGCAAGCCGGTGCACGCGACGCTGGCGTATCACTGGGCACGTATAATCGAGGGGTGCCAGGGCGCCGAGCTGTGGCTCCGGTATATCGAGGATGACGACATCCTCGACGAGCACATCCGCAACGTCCCCACCGAGACGCCCGGCCGCGGCGTCGGCGTCATCGAGGCCGCGCGCGGCCACCTCATCCACGACTACGAGACCGACGAGAACGGCATCCTGACCGCGATGAACCTCATCGTCGCGACGACGCACAACTACGCCGCAATCAACATCGCGGTCCGCAACGCCGCCAAGGGCGTCATCACCGGCGGCGAGGTGGACGAGGGCAAGCTCAATATGGTCGAGATGGCCTTCCGCGCCTACGACCCCTGTATGGCCTGCGCCACCCACGCCCTCCCCGGCCAGATGCCGCTCGAAGTCGAGATCTACGAGGCCGACCATAAGACGCTCCGGCGGACCCTCCGCCGGAATATGTAGCGCCGTTTCGCCCCGGCGAAGAAGCGGCCCGCGCTTGGCGGGCCGTTTTCTACGAGTTTCGAATTTGCGGGTGCCGTAATCTTTTGCCGCCTCGCCGCGGTCGTTTTGGTATGTTATAATAACGCGTATGTCGCCCGACCTTGACGCGCGCGCCGGCAAGACCCTCGTCCTCGGCATCGGCAACGACCTCCTCGCCGACGACGGCGTCGGCATCCACTGCGTCCGCCGCGTCGCCGAGTTGTTGCCGCCCGAGCTGGCCGCGACAGTGGACGTGGAGGAGGCCGCCGCCGGCGGCTTCGAGCTCGTGGACTACCTCCAGGGCTACGGCCGCGCCGTCATCGTGGACGCCATCAAGACCAAAGGCGGCGAGCCCGGCGCCGTCTACCGCTTCGCCGCCGCCGCCCTCAAGCCCACCGCTCACCTCGGCCACTCTCACGGCGTCAACCTCGCCGGCGCCCTCGCCGTCCTCGACGCCCTCGGCCTCGGCGGGCCCGCCGCCGTTACGATAATCGCCGTTGAGGCCGACGAGGTAACGACTTTCAGCGAGGAGATGACGCCTGCGGTCGCGGCCGCGGTCGAAGACGCCGCGAACGCGGTCCTTCGCTCGCTGGAGGACGCCCGCCGGTGAAGACGACGGCGGCAATCGTCCGGAAACGCCTCCGCGCCGCCGGCGTCGTCCAGGGCGTCGGCTTCCGGCCGTACGTCTACAACCTCGCGAGGCGCCTCGAGCTCGCCGGCTTCGTCCTAAACGACGGCGCCGGCGTCGTCATCGAGGTCGAAGGGTCGGCGGGAGCCGTGGCGGCGTTCGCGACGCAGCTCGAGGCCGCGCCTCCTCCCCCCGCGCGCATAGATTCTATTAATGAAGAAGAAATCCCGCCGGCGGGCGAGGATTCGTTTGCTATCAAAGAGAGCGTCCCCGGCCGGGCCGAGACGCTCGTCTCGCCGGACCTCGCGAGCTGCGGCGATTGCCTCGACGATCTCTTCGACGCCGGCGACCGCCGCCATCGGTATCCCTTCATAAACTGCACCCACTGCGGCCCGCGCTTCACCATTATCCAGGGCGTCCCCTACGACCGCGCGCGAACGACGATGGCGGCCTTCGAGATGTGCCCGGCCTGCCAGGCCGAATACGACGACCCGGGCAACCGCCGCTTTCACGCCCAGCCCAACGCCTGCGCCGCGTGCGGGCCCGCGCTCGCGCTGTGGGACGCGAGCGGCGACGTCGTCGCCGTGGATGACGTCATCGGCGCGACGAAGGACTTTCTCCTCGGCGAACACGTCGTCGCGGTCAAGGGCTTGGGCGGCTATCACCTGGCGTGCGACGCCACGTCGGCCGCCGCGGTCCGGAAGCTGCGCGCCCGCAAGACCCGCGAGGACAAGCCCTTCGCCCTTATGGCGCGCGACGTCGCCGTCGTACGCAAGTTCTGCGAGCTCGGCGACGCGGCGCTCGCCCTCCTCACCTCCGAGAAGAGGCCCATCGTCCTCTTGCCCAAAAAGGACCCCTGCCGCCTCCCCGCGGCGGTCGCGCCCGCGAGCCGCTACCTGGGCTTTATGCTGCCCTATACCCCCCCGCACCATCTCCTCTTCGACGACGACCTCGACGTGTTGGTGATGACCTCCGGCAACCGCGCCGACGAGCCGATCGCCTATCGGGACGACGCCGTCGTCGAACACCTCGCCGGCATCGCCGACTACTTCCTGACGCACGACCGGCCCATCGCCCGCCGCGTGGACGACAGCGTCGTACGCGTCTTCGGCGGCGCCGAGTATTTCCTGCGTCGCTCGCGCGGCTACGTGCCGCTACCCCTCGAGCTCGGGCGTCCATATAAGCAGAGCGTCCTCGCCGTCGGCGCCGAGTTGAAGAACACGTTCTGTCTGACGAAGGGCGCCCGCGCATTCGTCTCCCATCATATCGGCGACCTCGAGAACGTCCCGACGCTCGCCGCCTTCGAGGAGGGCATCGCCGACTTCCGCGAGCTCTTCGACGTTACGCCCGACGCGGTCGCCCGCGACCTTCACCCGGACTACCTCGCGAGCCGCTACGCCGAAGCGACGGGCCTGCCTGCCGTCGTCGTTCAGCATCATCACGCCCACGTCGCCGCGGTCCTCGCGGATGCGGCCTACGAGGGACGGGTAATCGGCGTCGCCTTCGACGGCGCCGGCCTGGGCGACGACGGCGCGATTTGGGGCGGCGAGTTCCTCCTGGCCGACGCCGCGGGCTACGAGCGGGCCGCTCATTTGCGTTACGTCCCCCTCGCCGGCGGCGACCGCGCGAGCCGGGAGCCGTGGCGGCCGGCGCTCGCGTGGCTCTTTGCCCTCTACGGCGAGAAGGCCCTCGACGCGCGGGTCCCGGCGCTGGAGGAAGTTGGGCGAGCCAAACGAGAGCTCGTTCTCGAGGCGATGGCGAAGGGGGTGAACGCGCCGCCCACCAGCTCGATGGGGCGGCTCTTCGACGCCGTCGCGGCGCTTGCGGGCGTCCGCAATTATATGAACTACGAGGGCCAGGCCGCCGCGGAGCTCGAACAACTCGCCGCGCCCGACGAGGAGGGCGCCTACGCGTTCTCCTACGAGAAGGAGGAAGACGCCGGCGTCGTAATCGACGCGGCGCCCGTCATCGCCGCGGTTCTATCGGACGTGCGCGCGGGTGTGGGCCCGGCGCTCGTCGCGGCGCGCTTCCACAACGCCGTCGTCGCGATGGTCGTCGCGGTGGCCGGCGTCTTGCGCGAGGAATCGGGCCTGAGCGCCGTCGCCCTCGGCGGCGGATGTTTCCAGAATATGTTATTATGTGAGCGGTTGCTCCCGGCGCTCGAGGGAGCCGGCTTTCGGGTCTTGCTCGCGCGGCGGGTGCCGCCCAACGACGGCGGCCTCGCGCTGGGGCAGGCCGCGGTCGCGCTCGCGCGGTTGGAAGGGGATTGACGGCCGATGTGTCTGGGCATTCCGATGAAGGTAGTAACGCTCGCAGGGAGCGTCGCGACGGTCGAGCTCGCGGACATCCGCCAGCAGTGTGACGTTACCTTCGTCCCGGCGGCGAAGTTGGGCGACTACGTAATCGTCCACGCCGGCTTCGCGATCGAGGTCCTGGACGAGGAGGAGGCGCGCGAGACGCTCGAGCTCCTCGACGGTATCGGCGTGGACGTGGGGGGCGGCGCCGGCTGAGATACCTCGACGACTTCCGCGACGCCGGCCGGCTCGAGAAGCTCCGCGACGCCATCGCGGGCGTCACCCCG
>CAZJNB010000029.1:0-11907 GCA_964547385.1 uncultured bacterium | reverse complement strand
GAGGCGTTTGCGGCGATGGGGAGGATCGCGCGGGCCCGGGGGCAACCGGGCGCGGCGCTCGCCGACTTCTACGAAGCGGCGACGCGCCTCGAAGACGACGCCGGCGTTTATAACCAAATAGGCGAGCTCTACCTGGAAGCGGACTTGGCGTCTTGGGCCGCCGAGGCCTTCGAGCGGGCGGTGGCGGCGTCGCCGGCCGACGTTTCGTTCAATTATAACCTGGCGGTGGCCTACGAACGCGCCGAGCCGAAGCGAGCGTTGGCGCAGTGGCGCCGGTATATCGAGCTCGCCGAGGGGGCCGCGGGAGAGAAACGCCGAGTGGCGGACGCGAAGAAGTCTTTGATACACCTGCAGAAAGAATACGGCGAGGAGGGACGCTGATGACGGCGCGAGGGGTCCGGAGGGCGAGCGTTATTTCAAGTATAGCGGTGTTGTTAGTCGCGGGCGGTTGCTATTGGCTCATCGGCGGCGAAGGGCATCGGCTGAAGCGAGAGATCGCGAAGCATACGTCGATGGCGGAGATACATTGGGCCGCGGCGAACTACGAGGGCGCCGCGGATGAATACCGCGCGATAATAGAATTAGAGCCCCAGTTCGCCCAAGCATATTTGGGGCTCGGCAACTGCCTGAACCGCCTGGGCCGCTATCGCGAAGCGGTCGAGGCCTACAAGAAAGCGGTAGCTTTGGAGCCGGATGTCTACGATTTTCGGTTTAATTTGGGCGTTAGCTTGGCTCGGGCCAAGGAATACGCCGCGGCCGCGGCGGCGTTGGAGCGGGCCGCGGCGCTTAGGCCGGACGAGGCCGAGGTATATATTTATTGGGGCTCGGCGTTACGCGATGCCGGCGACTATCGGGGGGCCGCGGCGGCGTTGGCCCGCGCGCTGGTCCTCGAGCCGTCGAATACGTTCGCGCACTTGAATATGGCGTTGACGCTGGAGGGTATTGATGCGGAGCGCGCCGCGGCGGAGTGGCGCCTCGTCCGCGACGCGAAGGACGCGCCGGCGTCCTGGCAGGAGATGGCCGCCGAACGGTTGAGTGAGCTCGGCGGCGCCCATTAGGGTGCCCTCGGGGCGAGTGTGGAAAAAAAGCAAGCGACGCTTGATTTTTACGGTTGACAAGGTCGGGCCCGTATGGTAGCGTGGCTCAAAAGGTAAACTGCGGAAAGGAGGTTACGATTTGGCCGCGAGTAAATCAGACATCATAAGCGCCGTCGCAACAAAGGCGGGCTTGCCGAAGGGCAAGGCCGAGGAGGTAGTATCGCTCGTCTTCGATACGATTCGGGAAACTCTCCGGCTTGGCGAAAAGGTTTCCATCGTTTCTTTCGGGACGTTCGACGTTAGGACGAGCAAAGGGCGTATGGGCCGGAATCCTAAAACCGGCGAATCGATTTATATCCCTGAGCGGAAGTCGGTCAAGTTTAAAGCCGGCAAGGGGTTGAAAGAGTTATTCCGCTAATTGCTTTTATTTTCCGCCCCGTACCGAGGGCCCGATAAGGGCCCTTTTTTATTTTACCCCCACGCCATAATCTATTGATAATAAGGGTGTTATCCATCGAATAACGCCGTCGCTCTGCTTGTGGCTTGACAATAGTCAGCACTATGTTAAGATAGCGACGGCTTTAGGAAGGCCCGAGGAACGGAATACCTCAACGTCGATGAAATTATTCGAAGCGATAAAAAAGGCTTTAGGCCGGAAGGCGCGGCCCGATACTCGCGAATACTTGTCGTACCGGCCTTACGCCGGCCGGGGCGTCCTGCCTTATTTGGTCGCCGAAAGGCCCAACCTCGCGAGCTACCGCCAGATGCGTCTCGACGGCCAGGTCGGCGCCGCGTTGGCGGTTATTAAACTGCCGATTATGAGCCGCGGCTTTACGGTCGCGAGCGACGACGGCGACGTCGCCGCCTTCGTCGAAGGCGTTTTCGCAAAGGTCTACCGGAACCTCCTCCGCGGAACGTTGCTCGCGTTGGATTACGGCTTCTCCGTTTTGGAGAAGGTCTGGGCGGTAGACGAGGACGGCTGGATAACCTACAAGGGTTTTAAGGACCCGCTGCCGGAGTCGCTCGAGTTGGAGGTAGACGAATTCGGCGGGTTCGCCGGCGTGCGGCAACGGCCCGGCGCGCGTGTAGGCTACGATAAGGCCTTTCTATATACCCACCGCCTCGAGCACGGGAACCTCTACGGCCTAAGCCGGCTTCGTCCCGCCTATCCCTTTTGGCGGACCAAAGAGATCATTTACCTCTTCCTAAATCGCTATTTAGAGCGGAAGGGGAACCCGCCCGTAATCGTCAGATACCCGGCGCGCACGTTCCCCACCGGCGGCGGCGAAGTCAAGGCCGATACCTACGGCCGGGACGCGCTCGCGCTCGGCAAGAAGTTATTGGAGAACGCCGCGGTCGCGTTGCCCCACGTCCACGACGAACACGGCGAAGATATGTGGGATATCGCCTATCTGGAGGATTCGCCGCGGGTGGGGATGTTCCTCGATTATATTGAACATCTAAACAAAATGGTTTTGCGGGCGATGTTCGTCCCCGAGAAGTTAATCGGGCAGGACGGCGCCGTCGGCTCTTACGCCCTCGCGAAGGTTCACGCCGACATCTTTCTTATGTCCGAAGAGGGCCTCATAGCCGATATCGAGGAACACTACAACCGTTTTATCGTAAAGCCGTTGGTAGCGTTTAACTTCGGCCCGCGGGCCCGCGCCCGCGTTTCCCTCGAGCGCTTCTCGCCCCGGAACCGGGAGCTTCTGGGCGATATCTTCCGGGATATGATGAAGTCGGGCGCGGTCCGGCCGGCGGCGGAAGCCCTCGCGCACGAGCTCGGCGTCCCGCTCGAGAACGGCCCGGGCGTCGCGGCGTCGCCGCCCTCGGCGTAAATGCTTGACGGCCGGCACCGTATGGGTTATATTGGCACGAATATGAAGTTCCCCAAAGAAACGGCGGCCATTATGCGTTTTAAAAACTTGCTTACGGTGGTATTACCCTTTACGTTGGTCGGCTTTTTAACGCCGGCTTTTAGCGCCGAAGAGATTATTTGTGCCGACGCCAAGATGGCGTTCACGCCGCCCGAGCGCGGCTGGCGGGTGGACACCAGCCTTATAGCGCCGGTGGTTGTAAGTCTCGACAACCAGAAGCTCGGCGCGACGATTACTATAACCTACGTAAATTACGAGCTATACGGCTTCAAAGTCGATTACCGTTTCTTGAAGGATAAACTCGTCAAGAACGAAAAGAACTCGTTCAAATTAACGAAACCTAACTACAAGAGGATATCGCTCGACGACAAGGACTTTACCTTCGGTCGCGCGGCCCGTTTGGAGTTCTCTACCTACGACGAAATGGGTTTCCACCGGACCGTCGTCTATGCGATCGCTAACGGCTACATCGTCTATTTCTGTTCGGTGGAGAGCCTGGAGCGCGAATGGCCCACGGTGGAACCCGACTTCGAGGCGCTCGTAGCGTCGATCCGCTTTACGCCCTGAGCACGTAGACAATTTAACCCGCCGAGAAAATCGGGTCCGGTTAACGCCGGGCCCTTTATTATTGGATACGACTATGACGCGCGAAATCTTCGAAATACCATACCTCTCCGCCAACCTCGAACTCACCGCGGCGCCCGCGCGCTTCCTTAAGGAAATTATCCGCGTGGGCACCTACCGGCATCCGCAACGCCCCCGCGACGCGGTCGAGATCACGCCGTCCCGTATCGAGGATTGGCTCGAAAATTTCTACGCCAGCCCGGTCAAAGTATGGGTCCCCTACCGTCATTCCGCCGACCCGAAGGACAACACCGGTTGGGTGGAAGACCTCTTCGTGGACGACGACCGGCTCTTCGCGGTGATGCGTATCACCGACGAGCGGGCCGCGGCCCTCCTCCGCGACGGGACCATCGAGGATGTCTCCGTCGGCGTGGAGAAAGACGTCGTCGATATGAACGGCCGGCACTACGACGAGCTCATCCGGCACGTAGCCCTTACGCTCGACCCCCATATCAGAAACCAGCAGGGCTTTATACCCCTCGGGCTCGTTCCCGAGGAAGAAGTGAAAGGAGGTGCGAAAGTGCCCGAATCGAAATACGCGTTTGTAGAGAAAGAAACCGGCAAGGGGTATTACCCTCACCACCGCGACGACGGCGACGTCGACCTCGCCGCGGTCCGCAAAGCGCTCGCTGACCTCGCCGACGCCGACTTGGCGCCGGAGGTTATAAAGAAGATACGCCAACACCTCTTGGCCCACCTCAAGAAAGCCGGCGAGGAAGTGGCGGCCGAAGCCTACGCCGGCGGCCCGACGCTCGAACTCGAGGCCCGCTTGGCCGTTCTCGACCGTAAGAACCGACAGCTCCGCCGCGAACTCCGCGGCGCCCGCCAGGAGAGCCGACGGCGGGAGGAGGCGGCGGTGGCGGCCGAAGTCGCCGACCTCGTCGCACAGGGCAAGGTCCTCCCGGCATATGCGCCCCACGTCCAAGCCATCCTCGCCGACGGCGGAAACACTACCCTCTCATTTGAGGGCGAGCGGACAAACGCCGCTACCCTCCTCCGCGAGATTTTCACGGCGATGCCGCCCGTAGTTGAATTCGGCGAACACTTCACCCTCGAGCCGCGCGAAGACCGCGTCCCCCATTCGCCCGCGGAGAAGAATATGCTCGCGGCTTTGGGCGTAACCGAAGAGGATTACCGCCGCTACGGCGGCAAATAGGAGGTATGACGTTGACGGCATTAAGCGAGAATTACGACGCCGTTCGCAAAGACGGGATTTTGGTGTCGTATAAGGTGGCCGCCGCCGCCAAGATATTCAAAGGCGCGATGGTGTGCGCGAACGCCGCCGGCTACGCCGTTCCCGCGGCGGACGACGCGGCGTTGCTTTTCATCGGCTTCGCCTACGAGAAGGGCGATAACGCCGCCGGCGCCGACGGCGACATCTCGGCGCGCGTATGGAAGAGTGGCTCCTTCCGCGTCGCGAAGGCCGCGGCCGACCAGAGCGACCTCGGGCAACCGGCGTATATCGTGGACGATAACACCGTAGCCCTCTCCTCGACGAACTCCGTTTTGGCCGGGACCATCGTCGAGGTCGTCGCGGCCGACGCGGTCCGCGTTCTAATCGATAACGCCGCTAAGTAGGAGGTTTAAGAATGACGATCGTCGCCGACGATCTGGGGAAACTCTTGGAAGCAGGCGTCAAGACCTTGTTCTTCAAGGCCTACGAAGAGACGCCGGCCCAATACGAAAACGTCGTTACCGTCGTCCCTTCGACGACGCAGACGGAGAACTACGGCTGGCTCGGCTCGTTGCCCGCGATGCGGGAGTGGGTGGACGAGCGGGTCCCCCGCGGCCTCTTCGCCCACGACTTCACCATCGTCAACAAGGACTGGGAAGTTACCATCGCCGTAGACCGCAACGTCATCGAGGACGACCAATACGGCCAGCTTAAAACCCGCATCCAGGCTATGGCCGAAGAGGCGCGCCGGCATATAGACCAGCTGGTCTTCGAGCTGTTGGCCGGCGGCTTCGCCGCCAAATGCTACGACGGTAAAAATTTCTTCGCCGCCAACCACAGCGAAGGGAAATCCGGAACCCAGTCCAACAAAGGGACCGCCGCCCTCTCCGCCGTCGCCTACGGCGAAGGCCGCGCCGCGATGATGAACTTCAAAGACGACCAGGGCAAAGTTATGGGCGTCGTCCCCGATACCTTGGCGGTCCCGCCGGCTTTAGAGGAGACCGCGCGCCAGATATTGAATTCGGACTACTACCCCGCGGCCGGCTTCGAGCACGTAGGCAACCCGTGGAAGGGGTCCGCGAGCCTTATCATCTCGCCGTATTTGGCCGATAGCGACGACTGGTTCCTGCTCTGCACCGCGCGCGCGGTCCGGCCCATCATTCTCCAAATGCGCCGTGAAGTTACCTTCTCGGCGTTGGAGGGCGATTCCGAAGCCGGCTTCCTGCGCCGTCGCTACCTCTACGGCGCCGACGCGCGTTACAACGTCGGCTACGGACCCTGGCAGTTCGCCTACGGCAGTCAAGTAACCGCATAACCTCGGGCGGCGCGCGCCCTCCGCGGCTCAGCGCGGAGGGCCGGCCGTCAAACCCGGAAGACATATGGCCTATACCACCGTAACAGAAGTGCGTTCGCGGCTTCCCCTCGTAACTGGGGGCGTGCGGACCGACGCCCAACTCCAGGATTTCATCGACCAGGCCGCGGCGACGGTGGATACGCACCTCCGCGGCGTCTACGTCCTCCCGCTCGCGTCGCCCCTCGACCCCTTGGTCCGCTTTATCGCCCTCGACCTGGCCTGCGCGGCGACGCTCGAGAACGTCTTCGGCGAAGAGACGCCCAACGACGTCGGCCAACCGGCGGCGTTGAAACGACGTGCCCTCGAGCTCCTCGGCGCCGTTCATCGCGGCAAGATTAAACTCGACCACGCCGCGTTCGCGGCGCCCGCGGCCCCGGCCCTGAGCCGTGAGAGTTTGAAAAAGGCCGCGGCCGAGACCAGCGTCTTCGGCCTCGGCCCCGACGTCTTGGGCGAGAGCGAGAAGGAGTAACGCGGTGCCTTACGACGCCAGCGACTACGTCAAAGCGACGAAGCTGAAGGTCCGAGACCTCATCGTCGACGCCTTCGACGGCGCCGTAGTCTACCTCGCCGACCTCGATAATATCCCGGCGTTCGGCGCGGGCGGGACGTTTTGCCTGGAGGCGCTGGGCTCCGCGGTGGACGCCGGGCCGGGTTCCTTCGGCCAGGTGGCGGTGACCTTGTGTATCTGGACCTACGTCGAGACGGTGGACGCGGCCGCGGCGGCGGAAGCCGTCTCGGCCCTCGCCCAGAAGTTGGAGGCCGTCCTCTTCGCGGCGACGAGAGACGCGCCCGGCGCGGACGACGCCTGGCTCGCGACCGACTTCCTTCAGACAAGTTATATGCCCCGGGAGAAAGGCCGGGCGTTCCGCCGGAAATACCTCCGGGCCGCTCGGACCGACTGGCGCGTTCGGCTGGCCGCGTGCCGGTGAAGCGCCGGCGCCCGGGAGCTGGAGCAGATTATGAAACTTATCGGTAAAGGTTTGCTCATCGACACCGAACACGGCGTGGACTTCCCCGACTACGGCGAGCTCGAAGTCAACTTCGGCTTAAACGTACTCAACGTCCCCGCGCCCGCGACGACCGGCGGCTACGTCGTCCCCTACGACGCCCCCATTACCGGCAAGATCGCTTGGTACGACCTGACGCCCGAGCTGTTGGCCGCGACTACCGGGAACGACCTCAGCGCCGGGACCGTCAAGAGGGTCGAAGCAGAAGCTCTCCAAGTCCCCGGCCAGTCGCCCTACGAGGTTACCCTCTCGCAGAATACCAACCTCGCCCTCTCGGAAGTGGTCCTGCGCGACGACAACCGCCGAATGAAGCGCGTCAGCGCTTCGCCCGCGCCGGGCGAATACGCGATATCCGGCGCGGTGCTGACGTTCAACGCCGCCGCCGCGGGCCGCTACGTATACGTGGATTACTTCTACGCCGACGCGGCCGACGGTAAGACCTTGCTCGTAAGCCCGTTCGCGCTCCCGACGGAGTTCAAACTTCTCGCCAGCTTAAAGTTGTTCGATACGAACGCCAATGAATACGAGGGCGAGCTGGTCTTCACCGCCGAACATTGCCGGCGGACCGGGCCGCTGGCCGTGGGTTCCCGCGTGGGGGAGTTCGGTTCCTTCGGCTTCGAGTTCGCCGTAGAGAACCGCATCGCGGGCGACGTCGCGGTCTATTTCCCGTAACGGCCGCGGTTATGGTTAGCCGCTTATTACGAACGGATGGCGTGGAATTACCACAAAGAACGGGCGTTGCGGCTACTCTTCGAGGGGAAGGGCGCGCGCGAAGTCGCCGCCGTCGTCGGCGTCGCGCGGAAAACGGTCGCGGCGTGGTTCGCCGACGCCGAGTTCCTGGAACGAGCCCGGCGCCAATTTACGCGGCGCATCGTCGAGCTCTTGCCGCAGACCCTGCGGAAGTTGGAGCTGTTGTTGGCCGCCGAGAGCGAAAGCACCGCCCTCGCCGCGATCAAGACCGTAATGAAAGTGGCGGAGTTGGCGACCGCGGCGGCGGCCCGCCAAGACGAGATGGCCGAGAAACTCGCGAGGGTCATCGACGAAGTGTTGGACGAAGTCTTGCCCCTCAACGTCGCTGACATCGACGCGTTCAAGAAAGAAGTGGAGCGAAAGGACCGCGATGCGGCCGATTGACCGGATACGCGAAAAGCTGAAGGGCGCCCGCGGGCACCGCGGCGCCGAGAGTCATCCTCCCGACGGCGGTTACGCCGCGGCCGATATGCTCCGCCGGCGGGTGCGCGCCGGCGACGTCGAGCTCCCCATCCTGAACTTGGCCGGCCTGTGGGCCCTGCGGACGTTAGTATCGGAGAACGGCGACGACGCCGACGCCCTCCTAAAAATCATCTGGGTCCTTCACAACCAAGAATCCGACCGCATCCTGGAGGTGGCGACGGCGCCGCCCTCGAGCGCGGAGCTCGCGGCCTTGGGTCGCACCATAGATTTGGCGACGCTCCCGGATTATCTCGCCGCCTTGGCGGAGATGCTCTCGCTGGTCTCAAAAAAAAAGGCCGCGGCGGCTCCGAAGGCGTAGCGGTGGTGCAACTACTTAGAATTTTCCCGGGGTGGACGCTCGCCGACGTAACTACGCGTTTGAACCTCCTGAACCTCGCCGCCCTCGGCCACTTCCTGGATAGGGCCAACGTTGCCGAAGAAGCGGCCACCCACGAACGCCTCGAGGAGGCCCGACGTGCCGCTCGACGAAAATAACTCGACGGACAACTTAGCTAACTTGGGGGAAGCCGAAAGGCGCCTCGAACGTATCAGCCAACTTCTCGCGGAGATCGAAGGCCGCCAGGAGCGGGTGATGCGCGGCGTCGGCCGGGAGGTCCGGGCGGCCGCCGCCGACGTCCAACGGTTGAACCGCGATATTGAGAAAGGCACTTCCGAGGCGCTCGCCGGCCTATTGAGCGATACCCGCAAGACGCGGCGCGCACTCGAGCGTATCTGGGAGGGCTTTTTGCAATTCTTCGCGTCGAGAATAGTGCGCGGTTTGAGCGGCGCCTTGGCGAACATCCTCCCCTCGCCCGGTGGCCTCTTCGGCTCGTTGTTGGGCGGCCTTTTGGGTATCTTCGGCTTGCAGGAGGGGGGCCTGGTCCGCGGCACGAGGGGCGGGCGGCTGTTCGTCTTGGGCGAGAATTTTACGGACGAGGTCGTGGTGCCGTTGAAGGAATTGGGCCTTCCGGCGCGGGAGGCCGGCGCGGCGCCAAGCATCCCGGGCGGCGCGGCCGAAGTGAACGTCTACCCGCAGTTCGTCATCGAGAATCGGACGCCGCTCGAGGCCGATTTTGAGATCTATAAGTTGGCGGAGAGGGGTCGGGTGCGCCTTACGCGCCGGGCCGCGGCGCCCTCGCCCGGCGTAAGGTGGGAGGAGTAGATGGCCGCCAACGCCACCGCGGCGGCAACTTCTTACCGCTACGAGCTTTCGCGTGTTGCGGCGCGCGGGGCCCGGGCCGGCGTCTCCGTCGCCGACATCACCGGCCGCGTCGTCCGCGTTACGCCTCTCGAGGAACGTGGCGAGGAGATGCCCGGCGTCGTCCGCGCCGGCTCCGTTACGTTGGAATGTATACCCGACGAGGAGCTTGCCGCCGACGGCCGCATCTTCGGCGCCCGGGCCGCGGGCGACGTGGTCGAGCTTCGCATTTGGAAGAGTTATACCGCGCGCGACGACGAGCTCATCTTCGCGGGCGCCCTAACGGCGGAGCCGGAATATCGCGACGCCCTCGAGGAGGCGACACTCATCCTCCGCTTCGCCGGCCGCCTCGCCGGCCTGTGGGACGACGCGCCCGTCGAGCTCCGCGCGGGCGACGAAACTATCGCCTGGGGCCACGCCGGCGACGCGTTGTTGCCGGCCTTGCTCGCGGCCGCGACCTCGCCGCCCGGGCGGCGACGTATCAACGTTCCGGCCCTAACGGCCGACGAGCCGTTCTGGTCGTATTTCGGCGACCCCGCGGCCGGGCTCCAACCTCCCGGCGGCGGCCGCTACGACGTTCGCGCGTTGGCGTGGGACTCGAAGCGGGCGTTAGTCTACGTGGGCGTCGGGCCCTACGTCCGTTCGTTCGAGCCGGCGACCAGGCGGTGGCGGACGACGGCCCGCGTTCGTTACGCCGGCGGAGCGCCGGAGCCGAGGGGTGTAACGTGGCGGGTGGCCCATCTGGAATACGACGCCGCGGCGGACCGTATCCTCGGCGTCGCCGAGAGCGCCGGCGCGGACGTCACGAAACGCGCAACTCACCTGAAGGCGAGGTTTTGCGTTGACCTTTAAGGGCGGATTACAACGTGCAATTACAGACCACTTCCCCGATGTCCAGGGCCTGGTGGCATCCCTCGCTCTCTTTACACAGGCCGACCTCGACGTCGTTCGGTATGAGGTCCATCAGGTAGCGGTAGATGCGCACCCGCCGCGACAGCGGGATACGGCGTCGGCCGTCCGCGGCGGTCCGTTCGGTTCCGTAGTCGAAGACGCTGGTGTCGCGCCCCAGTTTATGGGCGAACGTCTTGACGTTGGGAAAGAAGCGGAGCGAGCCGAGGGTGATGCGCTGGGGCCGGGCGACCGCGAGGATATGTTCGATAAGTTTGCGGTAGGAGTCTTCCCACCCGGGCACGGGTATGATGGGGTCGATGCGGAAGCGGACCGGGTAGCCGGCGTCGGCGACCCGCCGCGCCGCGGCGACGCGGGCCGCGGGCGACGGCGCGCCCGGCTCGTAACGCGCGGCAACCTCTTCGGCGTTGACCGAGAACGAGACTATCGTACGGCCGTTATGCTCCAGCTCGAGGAGGTTTTCGACGTTGGCGGATTTCGTAAGTAGGATAAGCGCGTGGCGCTCTTGCGCGGCGAAGAGGGGCACGAGGTCTTTGGTAAGGCCGGTGCGGTCGTCGGTGGCCAGGGCGTCGGAGAGCTCGCCCGCGTTCAGCGTCGAGGGCTCGGGCCGCGCCAGGAACCGCCGCACGTCCGCGAGCAAATCCGCGCGGTTCGTGAATATGGTGGCGCGGACGTCGCCGCGGAACGTCAGTTGCAAGTAGCAATACGCACAGCGGTAGATGCATCCGTTGGCGTGCGCGAGGATGAAGAAATGAGGACAGACTATCCCGGGCGGCGTCTTGTCGAAGTAACGGACGAAGCTCG
Organism: uncultured bacterium; assembly: GCA_964547385.1. GTDB lineage: Bacteria > RBG-13-66-14 > B26-G2 > WVWN01 > WVWN01 > CAZJNB01. The sequence continues at coordinate 711 of CAZJNB010000029.1, read as the reverse complement.
ACTTCCGCGGCCTTTCGACGATTACCACAACGAACCTCCGTGGGTATGTAAGCACAAAGGCGGGCCTATGTCAACAGAGGTATGGCGAGGCGCGGGGCTTCTTGCGCTCGAGGGCGACGTGGACCATATCAACCCGGAGAAGTTCGCCTTTCGGCGGGCGGCGCTAAGATACGACCGCCGCCGGGCGAAGGTCATCGAGCTCTACGCGGGCGTGGGATACCTCACCGCGCGCGTCTACGCGCCGGCCTATCGCGAACTCGTCGCCGTAGAGAAGGACGCGGCGAGCTTCCGCCGTCTCGTGCGGCGCGTAGGCCGTTTCGCGGGGGCCCATTATTACCATAAGAATAACGGCCGTTTCATCGAGGAGGATTTGGCCGCGCACCTCGACTTCTCCGCGGTGGACTTCGACGCCTTCGGCGCGCCCGGCGAGGTCGTCATCGCGTTCTTCGCCGCTATCGCCGGGAAGGTCGCGCGGCCGTTCTTGTTGCTTATGACCGACGGCGGCTTGCTCGCGGCCCGCCGCCGCGCGCCGATAAATCTCTACAAGTATTATCTCGCCGGGCCGGACGAGGTGCGGCCCGCGCCGCCGAGCCTGGCCGGCCGCTTCGCCGCGTTCCAGGCCGACTTCGTGCGAAGGTTGGCGCGGCGCCACGGCTTCGTCGCGACGCCGGCGGGTGCGGCGCGGAACCATAACCAAACCGTTCTCTACTC
>CAZJNB010000028.1:0-12010 GCA_964547385.1 uncultured bacterium | reverse complement strand
CTTAATTATCAAGCTCTTAACCTTAATCTTTGTGGCTAGAATACGACTTTACCCTATATTTTACGCAAAACTATGCCGCGTCCTTGCGGAAGAAGCGCCGGAGGCCGCCGACGAAGCCGCGGAACCCCACGGGATAAGGGAATATCCGGCGCCGGTTGGTATAGCCGTACCACAGCATAAATATGAGCTTATAGAGCGGGTTCGGCGGCATTTTACACAGCGCCCGGGCGAACCGCCCGAGGAAGGGCCACTCGACCATAACGCCGAAGAGCTTGTGGAGGTTCGAGAACATCCGTTTCTCGCGCGGGCTCGCGAAGCGGAGGACCGAGTCTTCGTGAAAGGTGTGAAAGACCGCGTCCGGGTCGCCGTCGAAGAAGTTGTGGGCGACGGCGTATTCCGTCAGCTCGGTCCGGGGGAAGGGCATGAAGAGGGCCGACCAGGCGAACGCGGGCCTACACTCCTGGTTGAGGGCGAGCGTCTGGAGCGCCTGCTCGAACGTCTCGCCCGGGAGCGCGATGATGTTGGAGGCGTAGACGTTGACGCCGTTTTCGCGGAGGTAGCGGCAGGCCGCGACGAGCGTCTCGCGGGACATATTGCGCTTGAGCAGTTCGTTGCGGACGCGGTCGTCGCCGGTCTCGATGCCCAACAGGACCGAGACACAGCCGGCGCGCGCCAGGTCCCGCGCCACCGTCGCGTCCACCATATTGGCGCGGACGTTGCAGTGGAACGGCAGGGCGACCTCCCGGGCGTATTTATCGGCGAACTCCGCGACCCACTGCTTGCCGTTCGTGAAGTTGTCGGAGAGGAAGCGGACGAACTTCAGCGGGTAGCGCGCCCGCACGTCGTTGACTTCGGCGAGGACGTTGGCCACCGAGCGCCAACGCAGGACCTTACCCTTGCCGCGGTAGAGCTCGTTGTATTTGTGGTTGAAGCAGTAGGTGCACAGATAGGGACAGCCGCGCATCGGGAAGAAGTGCTTCATCGTTACGGCGCGCATATAGGGGTCGAGGCCGTAGAGGAGCTCGCGGTCCGGGAACGGGAGGGCGTCGAGGTCGGCGATGAGCGGCCGGACGGCGTTCTTGCGAACGGCGCCGTTCCCTTTGACCCACAGGTTGGCGACGCCGGCGTAGTCGCCGTCGCGGGCTATGGCGTCGGCGAGGTCCACGAGCGCCTCCTCGCCCTCGCCGCGGCAGACGACGTCGACGCCCTCCTCCTCGACGACTTCCGGGAAGAACGTCGCGTGGGGCCCGCCGAAGGCCGAGAGGACCGGCCGCGCGAGCGCCGCCCGCAACGTACGGTTGAGCTCCAGGTAGTATTTTTGGTAGCCGGTGGTGACGGAATAGGCGAGGACGTCGGGCGCGAAGGCGCGGACGCGCGCGAGGAAGTCGCCGCGGTCGGCGAGCGCCAGCGCCGCGTCGTGGCCCGCGCGCCGAAGGGCCGCGGCCAGGTAGAGGACGCCCAGCGGCTCGGTGAGGGTAACGTCCTTATATATGAAGAGGACCCGCGTCACCGCGTAATTAATAACACAAGGCCCGCGCGGCCGCAAGGCGATTGCGCGCGCCGGCCGGCGAAAAGGCGGCCCGAAGGCCGCCTTAGTAATAACGCTAACGTCGCGTTCAGCTCGCCGTTATTGCGGCGGGCCCTCTTCCGGCGCCGGCGGCTTCATCTTCGCGGCGATGTCCGGCGCGGCGTATTCGCACGCCTCGAGGAATTTGGCTTTGGCGCTGTTGCTGAGTTCCTGCACTTCCTGCGGCGTCATCTCGGGCGTTTCCGCCATCGCGACTTCGGTGAGCTTGGCCAAGCCGTTGACGCCTTCGAGGGCCGCGGCGACTTTCGCGTTGAGCTCTTCATAGGCCGCGGCGTCCGCTGGCGGCGCCTCTATCGTGGCCAGCTCGGCCTTTAAGTCCTCGGTCTTTTTCGCGAGGCCGTTGAAGGTCTCGAGCAGTTCCGCGGTGGGCTTTTCGGCGCCGGCGCGGGCCTCATCCGCGCTCTCCAGGACCGTCTTAAGCTGGCCCTTGGCGTCCGCTACCGATATCGCGGGCGCGGTTACTTCCGCGGTGGCCTCTTCGGCCTTCTTCGCGCAGCCGAACGCCACCAGCGCCGCGGCGATTATCGCGACAACAACTATGGTCCTACGCATTCGCACAACCTCCTTTGGGGGTGAGAACGGATAATGATAACGACGGTGATTGTAACAGCCCGGGCGGGGGATTACAACGATAAATAGATAATCCTTTCGCCGCCGGCCGCTCGGGGGCGTCGCGCGGCCGTTGATTTCGCCGGGCGCGCGTGTTATATTCCGGCCGTAACCCGCCCCGGGCGGAGCTCGCTTTATGGCCGCAAAGACCAATCGAAGAAGTACGCGCGTTCGTAAGAACGTGCTGGCGTTGAAGAGAGGCCGGCGGTTGGTAGAGGCCTATTTTCTCGGCGCCCTCCTCCTCATCGCCGCGATGCTCTTCCTCTACACCCACCTCGTGATAAGCCGCTTGCGGCACGAGTTCCGCGTTACCAGCCAGGCCTACGCGACTTTCCAGACGCTCCTGGCGTCGGACTTGCAAGACCCGGCGATGGAGGAGGTTATTATCCGGCTCGCGCAGGACATCGGCGAGACGATGACGTTCCCCACGATCGTCACCGACGCGCGCGGCACGCCCCAAGCCTGGTGGCCCGGCTTCAACGCCCGGCTTGGGCCGAACCCGGACGAGAACCTCGAGCTTGTCAAGGGTTTCGCCCGCGACCTCGACCGCGGCAACGGCGCCATCGCGATAACGCGCTACGCCCGCGACGAGGAGAGCGGCCGTCCCGCGGGTCGGCTCTTCGGCCGCTTTCACTTCGGCGAGCCGCGCGCGATCCGGCTCCTCTATTGGGTGCCGGTGCTGGAGCTCGCGCTCATCGCGGCCTTCGCCTCCGCCGGCGTCTTCGCCTACCGGCGCGTCAAACGGGCGGAGCAACAGGCCATCTGGGCCGGGATGGCCCGCGAGACCGCCCACCAGCTCGGGACGCCCATAAGTTCCCTCGCCGGTTGGTGGGAACTCCTGAGGGAACGGGCCGCCGAGGACCCGGCCCTCGCCGAACCGCTCGCCGAAATCGCCGAGGACATCCTCCGGCTCGAGAAAGTGGCCGCGCGGTTCCAGGAGATAGGCGCGCCCGTAACGCTTGCCGAGGGGGATATCGTCCCTATTATCGAACGGGCCGTAGCCTACGGCCGGCGGCGCGCGCCGGCCCGGGCGCAGGTCGCCTTCGAGGCCCAGACGCCGCCGGCGCTCGTCGTGCCGCATAGCCCGGTCTTGATAGAATGGGTCGTCGAGAACCTCGTCAAAAACGCGGTGGACGCTACCAAGGACTTGCGGTCGGGCGAGGGCCGGATAACGGTCCGGGCGTACGAAGAGAAAGGCGACGTAGCTATCGCCGTAGCCGACAACGGCGTCGGTATAGACGCCGCGGACCTACGGTTGATATTCTCGCCGGGCTATACGACGAAGGAGAAGGGGTGGGGCCTGGGGCTCTCGTTGGTGAAACGTATCGTCGAGGAGGTCCACCGCGGCCGGCTGGAGGTACGGAGCGAAGTCCGGAAGGGCTCGACGTTCACCGCTTATATCCCCCGCGCGCCGCGGCGGTGAGGAGGTCGGTAGATGAAGTTTTACGAACAGGCCACGTGTCGCAAACGTTTAATCGTCCTATGGGCGCCGGCGCTTATGTTCGTCACGGCGTTGTCCTGTGGCGGCGGCCGCCGGGCGGCCGGCGACGACTTCACCCTTCTCGCCGACAGCCTGGGCGAAACGCCGATGCACGCGGACGCGCTGAAAGTGGACAACCTCGCGAAGGCCCACGACGGCTCGATGGCGACGCGCTGGACCAGCGTCGGCGATATGGAACCCGGCTTCTTCTTGGAGATTACTTTCCCGAAAAAGCGGAACGTAGCAGGGCTGGTGTTGAACACCGCGCCGTCGCCCGACGATTTTCCGCGTCGCTTCGTCGTCGAGGCCTCGGCGGACGGGACCGAGTGGGAGGAAGTCGCCGCCGGCGGGCCGACGGCGACGTTGGACGGCGTTACGACGATCACGTTCGAGCGGCCGCGCCGGGTCCTCAAAATATTGATAACGCTCAAAAAGGCCGCGCCTTATTGGTGGTCGATTTACGAGCTGGAGGTAAAATACGCGTCCTAACGGCGCCTTCGCCCGAATCCGCGGCGGCCTCAGCCGTATCGCCGGGTCCTTTCGGGTAGGGGGGGAGTATAAGGCCGAGAGCGTTTTAGTCGTGGTTATCGTCGGCTACGCGCTCTTGTTTATTTTAAGGCATTATAACTTTATGGCGGTGCCCCAACCCGACTACTTCTCGTTCCGCGACGTCGCGAGGAGCTTCGCCCGGCTGTCGTGGCCGTTCTATTTCAAGAGGGCGCCGCTCTACCCGGCGCTCATCGCGGTGGGCGCCCTCGTGGCGCCGGGGCGGGACCCGTTCCTTACCGCCGCGGCCGCGGGGAACGTCGTCGCCGCCGGGGCCGTTTTGGCCCTCACGTACTTTTGGGCGCGCCGGTCGGCCTCGCGGTGGGCCCCCCTCGTCGTGGCGCTCGTCGCGACGTTCTCCCAATTTCCCCTCCTCGCGGCGATACCGCTGTGCGAGACGGTTCTTCTGCTTCTCATCCTCGCCGCGGCCTTAAGCGCCGGCCGCGGCTCGGGCTGGACCTATCTGTGGGCCGGCGCCGCGGCCGCGACGCGCTACGAGGCCCTCGCGTTAATACCCTTAGTAGCCCTCGCCGACATCGCGTATTGGCGCCGGCGGCGGCTTATTGCCTACGCCGCGGCGGCGGCGGTGCCGGTCGCGGCCTGGTTGCTCGCGGGCTACGTCAAGACGGGTTCGCTCAACCCGTACGTCGACGAGATACAAGCGTTATATTTAAGCGGGTGGGCCTTTCCCCGGGAACTGCTGAGTTCCTTCTTCGAAGTAGGCAAACCGGCGCGGTGGCCGCTCGCGGGCGCGTTCGCCGCCGTCACCCTCTTGGGCCTGGCGCGGCTCGCGGCGCGCGGCCACGCGGGCGAGCGCGTCTACGTCGCCTTCGCCGTCATTTATACTACGGTCCATATTATCTTCCCGTTCAGCTTCCGGCGCTTCGTCCTGCCGCTGTGGCCGCTCTTGGCGCTGGCCTTCGTCGTCGGCGGGCGGGCGCTCTTCTCCGCGGTCGGGCGGCTACGCGGCCGTTGGCTATGGCCGGCCGTAACCGCACTCTTCGCCGGCGCCGCGGCGGCCGGCGTCGCGTGGCGCTTGAGCGTTAATATTTACATGCCTTGGCAGACGACGTTCTTCGTGGGCGTGCTCCCGCTGGTTGGATTGATTATATGCGTATTATGGGGCGCGGCCGGCGGCCCGAGCGGCGCCCGGCGGGCCGCCGCGGTGGCGGCCGCGGCCCTCGTGGTGACGTTAATATTCGATAGTAACTTCTCTCGCTTCGTCGCCGAGCGCCGGGCGTTGCGCACCGACCGGGCCGCGCTCAAATCGGCGGCGACGTGGCTTCGCCGCGCCGCGGACCCGAACGATATAATCGTCGCGAGCGACGCGCGCCTTTTCGCCTATTACTTCGGCCCCGCCGGTCCCAAAGCGCGGAAGCCCGCGTCGTTCCACGCGAAAAATTTCACCCGCTTTACCGCCAAGGCCCGCCGCGCCGGCGTCGCGTACGTGTGTTACGACTCCATTTCGGCCGCGGACCCGGAGGGATACTTCACCGCCCGCTCCGGCGCGGCCTTACTCTTACCGCTCGCCGGCGGCCGAGACCGCCCGCCCTATTACTTCCTGGCCAGAGTCCAGGCGCCCGGCGAATATGTCCTCATCTATCGGCTCTCCGCAGAACCGCTTCCGCCATCTGCGGACGGCGGCTGGTAGGCCGCCCGGCCTGTCGAAACGCCGGCCCCGTGGAGGGGCCGGCGTTCGTTTCGGCCAAGCCGTCGCTTCCTCACCGGCCCGAGCGAACCTTTAACACTTCGCCTTCTTCGTAACGCCAGAAGCTCTTCCGCGGGTAGATGCGCCGGAGTTGCCGGCTTAGGACGCCGAGGTCCCGGGCCCAGATGACGGGCGTATCAAGCCACGGCGAGTTACGCCAAAACACGCCGCCGTAAGAAGGGTAGGCGCGCGTATATGGCGGACAGAGAACTACGCCCTCGGCGACGCCGGCGCGCCGCGCCGCGGCGTAGACGCTCCCGTCCATCGCGTTATAGGACGCGCGCAACTTGCGCACATAATGCGGCGTATAGACCCCGAGCGAGAAGGCGAACAAGCCGACCATTACCGCCGGCACGAGCCAACGGCTCGCGCGCCGGCGGCGGAAGAAGCGGTGCACGTTCGCCGCGCCCGCCGCCGTCAGCAGGAGCCAAAAGGGCATAAGGGTATAGTAGAACCGCGCGCCGTAAATCACGCCGTCGTACCAATATAGGCCATAGGCGAGGACGAAGAGGCCGGCGAAGAGGGTGAGCGCGGCCGCCCCTCGCCGCCAGCGCCGCCGCCGCGTTAGGTAGGCGAACGGGACGAACGCCAGCGAGACGAACGGCCAGCCGAAGAGGTTCGTGGAGAGGGCGCGGACGTTGGCGCCGAGGTTGAAGAGCGCCTTCGCCGGCGTGTGCCCCACCGAACCGTACGTCGCTATCTTCCCGACGCCCGCGCCGAAGCCGAGGGCGTCGCGGGCGTTGTAGAGCTGTTGCGGGAAGAGGAACGCCGAGCCCGTCAAGGCTCGATTGTAGAGGAGGAGGAGAAGGGCGAAAGGGGCCGCCGCGGCGGCGGTTAGCAGAAGCCCTCGCGCGCGCCGCCGCCGCAGGAGCAAGAACGCCAGCGTGACGGCGACGACGGCGGCGTCGAGCGGCCGGACCGTCGCGAGCGCCCCCACCGCGCCGCCGGCGAGGAGATAGTAACGCGCTTCGCCGGTCCGCGGTCCCACCGTCGCGCCGAGCAGAGCCGCCGTCGTTAAAAGCAGTGCTAAGGGGTGAGAGAGGAACGAGGCGCCCATCGCCCAGGCGAAAGGGGAGAGGAGCCCGAGCGCCAACGCGAGGAGGCCGACGCGCCGGCCGAAGAGCTCGCACCCCAACCGGTAGACCAACAAGAGCGCGAGGGCGTTTATCACCGCGTTCGCGATAAACGGCGCGCCGAGGGTGACGAAGGGCGCGAGCGCCGCGGGCCACCCCGGCGGATAGATGCCGAACCATACGCCCCGCGCGCCGTCCACGACGACGTTGAGGTAATAGAAGAACGCCGGCGCCGCGGGCGCGGGCGCCGCCAGCGCGCCGCGCGCCAACGTCCGCGCCTGGAAGAGGTAGACGACCTCGTCGGATACGTGGGGCGAGGCGCGCAACGCGCCGAAATGGAACGCGATGTACGTTGCGGCCGCGAGCGCCGCCGCGGCGGGGAGATAATAACGCGGCTTCAAAACCTGGGCTCCGTCGGCGCCGCGGCTTCGCTTAGAGGTAGCCGAGGGCCTTGAGCTTGGCGCGGCGTTCCGCCTCCGCCTCGGCGCCGGCCCGGCCTTGCGCCGGCCGTTCGACCGCCAGGCCGTCGTAGCTGGCGACGCGACGCCGGGGGAAGCGGGCCGTAAAAGTCGCCTCATAGGCGTCGAGCCACACGCGCCCCGGCATATCCGCCGCCGCGGGTAATCCCAACAGGTAGAGGACGTTCGGCGTGACGTCGGCGACGTCCGCGCCGCGGAGGATATAACCCTTCTTCACCGGCCCCCCCGCGAGCGCTACGAAACCCGCCGGCGGCGGCGTTACGTCGTGAACGCCGCTCACGTCCCGGCCCTGCCATAGGCGATAATACGTTCGCCTTAGCCACCCGGCCGTCTGAAAGCCGTGGTCCGAGACGACGATGACCACGGTGTGCTCGTCCGCCCGCGCGAGCACCCGCGCGACGAACTCGTCGGCCCAGATGTTCGCGCGGTTGACGACGTCGCCCCACCGCTCCTGCTCGTCGGCGCCGCCCAGGGCGACCTCGGGCCGGAAGCCCCAATAGAGGTGCTGGTAGGCGTCCACCGGGTTGAAATACGCCGCCCAGAACTGCGGCTTCTCGTCGTCGAGAAGATGGAGAGATACTTCCTCGTAGGTGCGCCCTTCGGCGTAAATCTTGTAGAAGAGCTCCGGGTGAAACGGCGCTACGCCCGCGGGGAGGAGGCGCCGCTCGGCCTCTTCGTGGACGCGGGCGCCGTCGTAAAGGTAGGGCGACATCGCCCGGGCGAGGGCCGGCGGGTAGGCGGTCAACGCCGCATCGTCCGCGCGGCCGCCCGAGCGCAAGTGGAAGTAATCGGAGACCATACCGCCGTTTATTTTCTCCGGCGGCGTAGTAGTCAACCATCCGGCTACCGCGGTCGTGAGCCCCGCCGCCGAGGATATGTTCCAGAGCGCCGGGCCGCGTCGGTCGCCGCCGCCGAAGGGCCGGAGCTCGGCGAGGCCTATTTTCGTCAGGAGGGTGAGGAAAGTCCGCGACGGGAAGACGCCCAGCGGCGCCGCGACGCCTTTGATTTTCATATATTCGTAGTCGGTGATGCCGTGGTCGCGGGGGTATCGGCCGGTGGCGATCGTCGTCCAGATCGCGGGCGAGAGGCCGGGCGGAATCGTCGCCAGCTCGCCGCTCGCGCCGTCGTCTATAATTCGGGCGAAGGCCGGCGCCCGGCCGGCGCGGGCCAACGGCAGGACGACGTCCGCGTCCAACGCGTCGCAGGCGACGAGGTAGACGTTAAGGCCCGTGTCCACCCGGCTCACGAGCGGCGGCGGCGCCGTCGCCGGCGTCGGCGCGGCCCAACGGGCCAGCGGGAACGCGAACAATAGGACCGGCGCGAGGAGGAGCGGGACCTTCGCGCCCGCCGCCCGCGCAAACGCCGGGCCCAAGGCCGCGGCGCCGGCCAGCAGGAGCGCCCCGGCGGCGAAGAGAAAGTAACCGTAGACGCGAAGCGCGGCGTAACTCGCGGCCGGGACGCAGAACTCGTAGGCGCCGCCGTTGGCGTGGAATAGGGCCCCGGCGGCCAGGAGGGCGACGCCGGCGAACGTGGCCGTCCCGACGCCCCGGCGACGCAGGGCCTCGGCGGCCGTCGGGAAGAGTACCGCGGCCGCGGCCAATACGGCCGCCGCCGCGACGCCGGCCGCGGCGTAGAACGCGACGACGATGAACGTGAGCGCCAACGCGTCGGCCGCCCGGGCGGTAACGGGCGGGTTCAGCAACGCTAAAAGCGCGGCGACGGCGAGGCCGAAAAGGGCGCCCACGACCGCGGCGCCCGCCAATACGTCGCCGGCATATTTCGCCGACTTTCTTTTCATAACGAGCTGAGCCTTAGTGGACGCCGCCGAGGTAGACGCCGTAGACGGTCTCCCGGAGTTTATCGTGGTCCACCTCGTAGACGACGACGTCGCCGCCCTCGCCGCGGAAGGCCTGCTTGAAGGCGTCGGCGCCGTAGTCGACGCGGACGATCGTCAACGCCGAGCCGCCGCCGCGCTCGCTCGGAATCTTAATAATACCGCGCGTCCCTTCCCGCCATATCGGCCGTAGGTTCGGCCGGAGCGCGAGGGCGAGCGGCTCCACGACGACGTAACGCGTCTTATATTGGGCCAAAACCGCGAGCATCTCCCGCGTCCCGCCGCCGGGCCAGTAGAGGGTGGGCCGGTCGTAGTCGTATAGGAGTTCGATAACCCGCGGCCAGGTAACGACCACGTCGTCCGGCTTCGTGTTCGCCGCGAGCCAGACCGCTACCTCCCGCATCTTTCGGAATTCGGCGCGGTCGTCTTGGGCAAGGGTTTTTCCTATCGGCCGGACGAGCGGCAGGAGCAGGAGGGCGAAGAGCGCCGCGGTGGCCCACTTCCGCCGGCGCGTGAAGAGCGCCGCGACGCGCCACGCACCCGTCAAGCCGAGGGGAATAATTAATAGGTAGAAAGGGACGAAGTAACGGAAGAGCCCCTGGCCGTAGGCCGCGAAGGCGACGACGTGCGCCAGCAACGCGAGCGCCCCGAACAAGAGAGCCCGCCGGCGCCGGAGGAGCGGCCCGCAAAAGAGGGCGAGCACGACGAACGCCGCCAGCGGCGCGCCCTCGTAGAGTTCGTTGAAGTGGGCGTTGCCGATAAGGAACGGTTCCACCGCGCGCCACAGGCCCCGGCCGTAGCGCCCGAGCAGGCCGAAGAAGTCGTAGGAGGCGAAGAAGCCGCTCCACGTCGGCACGTAGCGCTTGAACGCCCACACCTGTTCGGCGGTGGGCGCGAATAGGAAATATTTGGCCTGGGAGTAGAACGGGTTGCCGAAGACGTGCGCGTTGCGTAGCCACCACGGCGTCGCGGCCGCGGCGAACGCCGCCACCGCGAGGAGCGCCGGAACGACGCCCCGGCGCCGGTACGCCACGCCGAGGGCGACGACATAGGCGACGATGAGAAGCGCGCCGTTGAGCCGGAAAAGGTACGATAGGCTTAAAAGAACGCCGACTATTAGGGGTCTAAGTAACGACGGCCGCTCGGCGGCGAAGTCGCCGGCGACGACGAGGGCCGCGAAGAAGAGTAATACGAAATAAGCTTCCGTCTGGACCCGCGGCGAGAACCACAGGAACGCCGGCTCGAGCGCGGCCAGGGCGCAACCGGCAAGCGCCAGCTTTGGCCCGAGCCACCGCCGGAGCAATACGTAGAGTAACGCGAGGGCGCCGAGCGACGCTAATAAAGTTAGCGCGCGCGCCGCGCCCGGCGTCTGGGCGCCGGCCTTGAACGTGGCCGCGACGACTAACGGTAAGAGGGGTTGCCGGTTGCCCTCGGGGTGGACTACCGGCCCGAGGTTGTTCAGGCCGCCGTAGAAGTCCCACTTCGCGAGGGTGGTGAAGCCGCGGCCGCGCGCGAGGTTCCGCCCGACCTCGAGGTAGTTGCCGGCGTCGCCCTCCGGCAAGAGGTTGCGGCTAAAGCACCACAACCTCGGCGCCAGGGCCGTCGCAAATATCAATATAAGGAGGAGGACCTCGCGGCGCCGGGAGAGAGATTTGCTTTTTTCCATACGCTTCTATTTTAGCAAAGGCGCCGCCGCAAGTAAAGGCCGATAGTGACGCCGGCGAGGCGCGCCTTTTCGGGAATTATATTGGTAATGGTCGGGGAAATCGGTTAGAATTAGGTGGAGCTTTGGATGGCGCGTTCCCGCGAAATATCGGATGTCGTAACGGCCTTGGCGCGCCGCCGGGCCGCCGGCGTGGTCGTGGCGTTGGCCGCGGCCGTCGTCGGCCTCGCCGCGGCCGCGGCGCTGGCGGCGACGCTCCTCTCGGCGCTCTGGGGGTGGCCGCTCGCCGTCGCGGCCGCCGGGGCCTTGAGCGCCGGCGGCTTTTATGCCGCGGCGCGGTTGTTCGGCCTGGGGCTCGTCGCCCGGGCGCGCTTGCGCCGCGTCTTGGAGGAGGCGGAGGAGCGGGTTCCGGCGCTCAAAAGGCGGCTCGCGCCGGCGTATTCTCTTACCCGCGCCGGTGCGGGCGGCGCCTCCGCGGCGTTGACGGCGGCGTTCGTCCGGCGCGTCGAAGAGAGCCTCCCGGCGCGAGTGGCGGCGCCGTTGTCGGGCCGCTACCGTCTGCCGCCGGCGGCCTTGTTCGCGGCCGCGCTGGCGGCGTGGCTTGCCGTCGCGCTCGCGGCGCCCGACTTCCTCGCGGGCCGGTGGGGCGCGCTCGCCGCCGCGGCGTCGTTCGGCGATGGCATTATCGCCGAGGTCGTTCCGGGCGACGCTCGGGTGGGGGCCAATCGTCCCTTCACTATTGAGGCCCGGCTGGCGCGCGACGTAGCCGGCGACGTGGTCGTCGTAGTCGAGCGGGGCGGCGGCGCGGCCGAGGTTCCGCTCGCGCCCGCCGGCGAACGCGCGTTCGCGGCGACGTTCAACGCGGGCGCCGAGGACTTCCGTTATTACGTTACCGCCGGCGGCGAGAGGAGCCGTCGTTACGAAGTCGCGGTGATGCCGCCGCCGGCTTTGGGCGAGCTGAACGTGACGGTAACGCCGCCGGCGTACGCGGACCTTCCGCCCCGGGCCCAGGCGCCCGGCGAGGGGGATA
>CAZJNB010000027.1:0-12124 GCA_964547385.1 uncultured bacterium | reverse complement strand
GATGACGTTCACCTTGCCGCCGGCGACGCCGTAATAACGGCGCAAAAAGGAGGCGGCTTTCTTGGCCTGGACCACGACCGCGTCGGAGGCGGCGCAGACCGCGCGAAGGATTTCTCGTTGCTTCGGCTTCGGCTTCGCGAGGACGGTGTGGAGCGTCGTAATTACCGGCTTCTCGAGCTCGCCGAGGAAGGACAGGACGTAGTTGCCGGTCCGGCCGCCGAAGATGCCGTATTCGTGTTGAAGCGATATTACTTCGGCGGACGAGGCATTTACGAAGGCCGCGGCCGCGGCGTATTCCTCCCGGCGGGAGGCGTGGATGACGCGCCGGACCTCCGGGCGGTAGGGCCGCCGGCGTTGGCGCTCGCTCAGCGCGATTATGCCGACGCTTCCGCGGTCGTCGAGGGCTTCGCCCCGGGCCGCGGCGAGGAACGTCGCGAGGTCGAAAGCGAAGGTCGCGAGGCCGCACCGGCGGGGCGGATACGTTGACGTTATATATACCACCGGCGTCGTGGGTATTATACCCCCTTGCTTTCTATCTAACCGGGACAGCTAAGAACGTAGGTTAGGACTTCGTCGAAGTCGGCGGTCGCCATCGCGACGACGGTATCGGCGGCGCCGTAGTAGACGCGGAGCTCGCGCGACGCCGGCTCGAGGACCGCGCCGCACGGGAACGTTACGCCCGGGACGTCGCCGATCATCTCGTAGTCGGCCAGGGGCCCGAATACCCATTCCTCACTCCGCCGGATTACCTGCCACGGTTTCTCCAAATCCAATAGAGCTAAGCCGACGCGGTAGAGGGAACCGGATGCGGTCTGGCGGGCGCCGTGGTAGATGACGAGCCACCCTTCCGGCGTCTCGAGGGGCGGCGGCCCGAGGCCGACGCGGTGGGTATCCCAAGAGGCGGTCCGCGTCGTTAGGAGGAGGCGGTGGTCGCCCCAATATTTTAGGTCCGGCGAAAAAGAAATCCACATATGGGCTTCGCCGCGGATTACCGGGCGGTGGATGAGCGCGTAGCGGCCGTTGATAAGGCGTGGGAATAGGGACGCGTCTTTGTCCTCCGGCGGTAGGAGCCGGCCGTAGTGGCAGAAGATCCGGAAGTTCTGGGTGGTAGCGAGCGATACTAGCGTCCCGCCGCGGATGAACGATACGTACGTTACCGCGTATTCGCCGAGCGTCTCGAGGAAGACGATGCGGGGGTCTTCGACGCCGAAGTGTTGTTCCTCGAAGTCGGGGTTTGCGGCGAGCGCGGGTTCCGCTTCGACGCGCCAGCCGGTCTTGCCGTCGGCGCTGCGGGCGACGGTGAGGTGCGAAAAGCCGCGCTTGTCCTCCACGCGGACGAGGAGCAACGTCTCGCCGTCGACCAGTATCGCGCCCGGGTTGAAGACGGCGTGCGCGCGGTAGGGCCACCGGACCGCGGTGAGGATGGGGTTCCCCTCGTAGCGGGTGAAGAGCGGTTCCGCGCCGACCTGACATTTGGTTTCGCCGTTGGCCATAATGATATTCCTATTCTCGGGCAACCTTCTACCGGGTGGACGTTTGGGGGCGAGAGGATTTGAACCTCCGGCCTTCTGCTCCCAAAGCAGACGCGCTACCGAGCTGCGCTACGCCCCCGAGGGGCACATGTAAATATAGCGTAGAAGAGGGCGGGCGTCAAACATAAAGGGACGAAGAGTTACGCCGGCGGCCAACGGCCGGCCCGAAGGAGTTGGGCCGCCCGCGGCGCGTGGTACGTTAGTATGAGGTCGGCGCCGGCGCGCCGGATCGCGGTTAAGTATTCGTAAATGACACCGTCGCGCGCAAGCCATCCGTTCGCCGCCGCGGCCTCGACCATCGCGTATTCGCCGCTGACGGCGTAGGCGGCCACCGGGCACGTGAACTCCTCTTTGACGCGGCGGATAACGTCCAGGTACGCCAGCGCCGGCTTAACCATAACGACGTCGGCGCCCTCCTCCAAGTCCTCCTCGACTTCGCCCAAGGCCTCTTGGGCGTTGGCCGGGTCCATTTGGTGGGAGCGCCGGTCGCCGAACGCGGGCGCCGAGCCGGCGGCGTCGCGGAAGGGTCCGTAGAACGCCGACGCGTATTTCGCCGCGTACGACATTATCGGCAGGTTCACGAAGCCGGCCTCATCCAGCGCCGCGCGTATCGCGGCGACGCGGCCGTCCATCATATCGGAAGGGGCGACCATATCCGCGCCCGCCTGCGCCTGTGAAACCGCCGTCCGCGCGAGCAGGGGAAGCGTAGCGTCGTTATCGACTTCCTCGCCGGCCAATACGCCGCAGTGGCCGTGAGATGTGTATTCGCATAGACACACGTCGCCGATGACGAAGAGCGGCAAGCCGGCTTTCCTTATCGCCCGCATCGCTTGCTGGACGACGCCGTCCTCGGCGTAGGCGCCCGAGCCCCGCTCGTCTTTGGCCGCCGGGATGCCGAAGAGGATGACGGACCGGAGCCCGAGCTCGAGCCAAGCCGGGGCGTCTTTGAGCAACTCGTCGACGGAGAGCTGGAATTGCCCGGGCATCGAGGGGATTTCGCGCCGGACGCCCTCGCCGTAGTGGACGAAGACGGGGTATATGAGTCGCTCGAGCTCGAGCCGTGTCTCCCGGAGCATATCTCGCAGCGTCGGGTGGTTTCTCAGTCGCCGATGTCGAACGGTGGGAAAACTCATAGCTTCTCCTTCGGCACCTCGGGGCGTATTACGGCTCGAAGCGGTAGCCGCGGGCGCGGACGGTGATGAAGTGGGCCGGCTTGTCCGGGTCCTCCTCGAAGAGTTTGCGCAGGCGGACGAGGAAGTTATCCACCGTCCGCTCCGTCGGCGTCGCGTCCATACCCCAGACCTCGTCCAAGATATCCGCGCGCGTCAGCGTGGTCCCGGCGTTGCGGGCGAACAGCCGCACCAGCTCGGCCTCTTTTTCCGACAGCGTGAGCCGCCCCTCGGACGTGTCGGCCTCGCGCGTCTCGAGGTTGACGTTATAGCGGCCGATGCGGAGGTGTTGGCGCGCCGGCAGCTCGCGTTGGCCCTGGCTCCGGCGTATGAGCGCCCGCACCCGCGCCAGGAACTCCTCCATCTCGAAGGGCTTTGTTAAATAGTCGTCGGCGCCGAGGTCCAGGCCCGTAACTTTATCGCCGCTCTCCGCGAGCGCCGTCAGCACCAACGTCGGCGTCCCCACCTCCGCGGCCCTAAGCTCCCCCAGAACGGTGAAGCCGTCTTTGCCCGGCAGCATAATATCGAGGACGATGAGGTCGAACCGCTCGTCCGCCAGTTTGGCGCCGACCCCTTCGCCCTGCTTGAACCAAATTACCTCGTAGCCCTCCTGCTCGAGGTTCAGCCGGACCATTTCGCCGATCAGCTCGTCGTCCTCAACTAATAGGATTCGTTGTTTCATCATCATCCGGCACCCGTTTGAGCTTAACGGTGAAGACGCTTCCCCGCCCCGGGCCGGCGCTGGCCGCGGCGACTTCGCCGCCGAACGACTCGACGAGGTTCCTCGCGATAAAGAGCCCCAGCCCCGAACCTTCGCTTTTCGCAACACGCCCGGCGGCGCCCCGCTCGAACTTTTCGAAGATGATGTCGCTCTCGTCGGGCCTAAGGCCGAGGCCGGTATCTTGAACCTCGATAATACCCCACGCGTCGTCCTCTCGCAAGCGGAGCGTTACTTCCGGCTCGTCGCCGCCGTATTTGAAGGCGTTGGCGATTAGGTTGTCGAGGACGTGGACGAGCAACGCCGGGTCCGCCCACACCGCCGGGTCACCCTCGCAGGTGTTTTCCAGGCTGACGGGTTGGCGGATGAAGATTCGGCCGCGGCGTTCGACGTGCCGCTTCGCCAGCTCGACGAAGCGAACCGGGCGCGGCCGCGGCGCGAAGGACTCGCCGCCGATGCGGTTGGCCAACAGCACGTTCTCGATGAGCCGTTGCAACCGCGTTGACTCCTTGAGCCCCAGCCGGGCATACCGCGCCAGCTCCTCCTCCGACAATCGCCCGCTCGACACCGTCTCCAGGAGAGCGTGGACGCCGGCGACCGGCGTCTTCAGCTCGTGGCTGACCGCCTGGAAGAAGGTCTCCACTTCGGCGCGAGCGCGCCGCTCGGACAACAGGAGCCGGTATAGCATAAAGAAGCATACGAGGATGAGGAGCATTAATAAAGAGCCTTCGCCGAAGACCATAAACGTCCGCCGGTGGAATTTGCTCTCAACGGCCGTTGTGGCCTCGGCCTTCGGGCGCAGCGCCAGGTGGGGCCGGTTCGGCCCGAGGGGATAGGCGCCCGCCTCGCCGGCGTAGGGGACGAGCTCGAAGGGGCCGTTCGCCGCGACCGTGGGCGGCGGCCCGGCGGCGGGGAAACGGCCGAGTTCCTGCGCGAGGTCCCGGCCGCGTAGTTCTAGGAGCTCGAGCCTCTGGCTATGCAATTCTTTCACCTGGGTCCAGACGAGGAGAAACCACCAGCTTCCCAACGCTATGAGGGTCGTGAGCGCTACGCCGAAGACGACGTGATAGACGTGGTCGCGCCTAAATAACCGCTTTAACTTACGCGGCCCCATTACGCCTCTTCGCCTCCATGTTCCAAGACCTCCCGCCACGCCGCGGCGAGCCCTACGATATGCTCCTCCGTATGCGCCGTGGAGAGGAAAGCTACTTCCCACGCCGACGGCGCGAGATAATATCCGCGGTCCAACATCCGCCGGTAATGCCGCTGGTAACGCGCGACCGCCCTCGCCGAGACCTTGTCCGGCCGCCGCGGAAGCTCGCCGTCGTCCAGATAAAACCAGCCGATGGAGCCGACTCGCCGGAACTGAAAGGTGCGCGTTTCCGCGGCGAGCCGGCCGAACGCCCGGTCGAAGGCCGAGCCGAGCCGAGCCAGTTTATCATAAGCGCCGCCGTTTTGGAGAACGCGCAACGTGGCCGTGCCCGCCGCCATCGCGACCGGGTTCCCGGAGAGCGTTCCCGCCTGGTAGACCGGGCCTTGGGGTGCGAGCTGTTCCATTAGGGCGCGGGGGCCGACGACCGCGCCGACCGGCATACCGCCGCCGACGATCTTCCCGAGCGTTACGAGGTCGGGGGTGACGCCGACTTCGTGCAAGTAGCCGCCGAAGCCCGAGCGGAAGCCGCTGATAACCTCGTCGAAGAGGAGCAGGGCGCCGTTCTTCCGCGTTACCTCCCGCAGGAAGCGGAGGTACGCCGGCCGTTGCTCGAGGAGGCCCGCGTTGGCCGGCAGCGGCTCGACTACTACCGCGGCGACGTCGCCCGGATGAGCCGCAAAGAGTTCCTCCACGGCTTTCTCCTTATCCAACGGCGCGATGAGCGTCTCCGCGGCGACCGCCGCCGGCACGCCGGCGCTGGAGGCGAGGGCCTGGCTGAGCAGGCCGCTTCCGGCCTTGACCAGAAGATGGTCGGCGTGGCCGTGGTAACAGCCGTCGAACTTGAGAATTTTATCGCGTCCGGTCGCGCCCCGCGCCAACCGAATCGCGGTCATCACCGCCTCGGTGCCCGAGCTGACGAAGCGGACGCGCTCGAACTCCGGGAACGCGGTGAGCACCAACTCGGCCAGCTCGAGCTCGCGTTCGCAACAGGCGCCGAAGCTCAGGCCGTCCCGGAGAGCCGCCTCGGCCGCCGCTACGACCGCCGGGTGGGCGTGCCCGAGGATTAGCGGGCCCCACGAGCCGCAGAAGTCGACCAGCTCGTTGCCGTCGGCGTCGGTTACGACGGCGCCCTCGCCCCGCGCGAAGAAGACCGGCGCCCCCCCCACCGCGCCGAAGGCCCGCACCGGGCTGTTGACGCCGCCGGGCAATAACGACTTTGCCCGCGCGAAGAGGCGCTCGGAGTTCGCGTATCGTTCGCTCATTACCCTTCTTTCAGACGTTGGCGTTCGTTTCGAGCGCTTGGGTGACGGCGTCGGCGAGGTCCTCGACTCGGGTTGACTTCGCCGTTACCGCGGTGATGTTCTTTTCGGTGAGCCATGCCGCCGTTGTCGGCCCGAGCGCGACGAAGGCGGCGCGGGCGGCGTTCGGGTTGGCCGCCAGGAAGCGCGCCGCGGCGCTGGGGCTGGCGACGACGACGGCGTCAACGCTATCGCCGAGCCGGGGGACCTCCGGTTCCCGGTTGTCATAGACGGTGAGCGTCGCGACGGCGTGGCCGGCGGCTTGGAGGGCGGAGGCCGCCACCCCGCGACTTAACCTTCCCCGGACCGCAAGAACTCGGCTCGCCTTACGTAGCCGCGATAACAATTCCCGGGCGAGCTGTCCGCCGGTCGCCGGCGAAGCTATGACGTCGGCTTCCCACCCCCGTTCCGCCAACGCCGCGGCCGTAGCCGGGCCGACGGCGCCGACGAGCCGGGGCCGTCGCCGGAGCCGCGAATCTCCCCGCCCTTCCCGCCAGGCGAAGAAGCCGGCGACGCCGTTCCGGCTCGCGAAGAGGGCGGCGTCGTAGCGGTCCAGCGGCAGGAGGGCCGCCGACTCTTCGACCGTAGGTTCGACGAAGACGACCTCGAGGCACGGCGCCTCGAGCACGCGCAGGCCCCGCGTTTCTAACAGCCGCCGCAGCGGCTCGTTGTCGGCCGGTTGCCGCGTTAGGACGACGGTCGCCACGGCCGGCACAGCGCCTCGCTCCACGGGATGTCCATTTCGTCGCCTTTCAATACCGCTCGTAACTTCGTGTAGGCCGCTTCTACCACGTGGAGGTCATCCCTTCCGCTCGCTTCGGCGGCCTTCCAGTCGCCCGCGGCGTCCTCGTGCCCCACTAACACCCGCGTTTCGCCGTCGCCTACGACCGCCCAGGCGCCGAAGGCCGCGTGGCAGCCGCCCTCGAAACGGGACATAAGCTCGCGCTCGAGCGCCGCGGCGCGCCAACTCGGCTCGTCGTGGAAGGCCGCGAGGAGGGCCCTGATGGCGTCGTCGCCCTTTCGCGTCTCGACGCCGAGGGTGCCTTGGCCCGGCGCGGGTAACCATAGCTCGGCGTTCAGCTCGTAGGCCGCCAGGTGATGAAGGTCCAGCCGGAGGCGCTCCACGCCGGCCCGGGCCAAAATAATCGCCTCATATTCGCCCCGGCGGAGTTTCTTCACCCGGGTCGGGACGTTTCCTCGCAAGACCGCCGCCTCGACGTCCGCGGCCGCCCGTCGGAGTAGGGCCTGTCGCCGGAGGGAAGTCGCGCCGACACGGGCGCCCGGGCGAACGGGAAAGGGCCGACTTTCGTCCACGGCCTCCGGCCGGACCAGAAGTAGGTCGGACGCCGCGGCTCGCGCGCCGACGGCGGCCAGAACGAGGCCGTCCGGGAGTTCCGTGGGCAAGTCTTTTAGCGAATGGACGGCTAAGTCGACCGCGCCCGCGAGCAGTAATTCCTCGATTTCCTTTGTGAAAAAGCCTTTCTCGAGTTGACCCTGTAAGGGTTGGTCTAATAGGCGGTCGCCCGAGGTCTTGCAGACCCGGGTCTCGGCGCCGCCGGGGATAAGAGCGGCGACGTGCTCGGCTTGCCATAGCGCCAGCCGGCTGCCGCGCGAGCCGATGACCGGCCGCCGCGCCTTAGTCTCCGTCGTCATTACCCTCCGACGCGTTCGCTTGGTGAATGGATTCGAAGATCGTGTTGGTGTATTTTCGAATCAACCCCCGGAAGCGTTGTTCCAAGCGCCGCCGGTCGCCGTCGTCGAGGTGAGGGAATTCCTCGGCGAGCAGGTTCGGGATGACGTGGTTGGCGTATCGCTCGTGTTGCGTCCGGGTGGCGTGCAGGAGCGGGATGAGGTCCCGTTCCCGGCAAAAGCGTTCGAACCCCTCGGCTATTTCGGCCAAGGTATTCTCCAACTTCGCGACGTTGTTCGGGTTCGGCGTGGCGACTACGCCGGAAGCCTCGAGGGTGTCCAGGTTTGCGAGGGTGACGTTGGCGGAACGCCCGCAGGCGGGGTCGACCTGTTCGGGTATCCCGAGGTCGACGATGATGAGGTTGGACTCCCGCTCGATCTCTTCGGTGTGCTCGAGTGTAACAGTATAGGCGGGCGCGCCGGTGCAGACAACCAGGACGTCTGTCTCGGCGAGGAGTTCGGCCAGGCGGCTCGCCGGCTCCAGCGGCTCGCGGATTTGGGCCGGACGACTGCGGTTACACACCGTTACGGTCCATCGCGTAGTCGCCCGGAGGCTTTGCACGAGACGTCGTCCGATGGCGCCGTAGCCGAAGACGAGCGCGCGACAGCTCGCGGCCGGCTCGTAGCGGCGGGAAAGGTAACGGACGGCCGCGTCGTGAACGCCGCGCAAACGTACATCGCCGAGCCGGAGGCGGGCCGCCTCGCGCGCCGCGCGGGCGCATTCGGCGGCCAGGCGTTTTAGAACGGCGGAGGAACGCTTGCGCCGCCGCGCGGCGTCAAAGGCGGCGTTGAGCTGGCCCGCGATTTGGCGCTCGCCCGTCACGAAGGACTCCAGGCCGGCCGAAACGCGCAACATATGAAGCACGGCCTTGCGGCCCCCGAAGACGTAAGGTTCGGGCGTACGTTCCCCCGTCGCACTTTCTCGTAGGCGGCGGAGGAGTTGTGCGCGGAGGACCTCGCCCGCCCATAGCGGCGTGGCGCTGGAGGCAACCCACTCGTTACGGTTGCACGTGTGTAGGACGGCCAGGCCGTGGGCCAGGCCGGAGGCCTCTAACCGCCGGGCGAACTCGTCGTTCTCTTCGGGTTCCGTTACGAGGCGAGAACGCCACCGAGCGGAAGCCCGCCGAAAGTCGTAGCCCACTACTACAAGAGGCGTCGTATTCTTTTGGTCTTTACCGATTATGGTTCGGGAACTCCTTATCTCAGGACGCGTGTAATTCCTCGAGCAAGGAAGCCGCCGCCGCCCGTCCGCTCTGGGCGGCGTCGTTGACGCCGACGCCCGTCAGATAGTTCCCGGCGAGGGCCAGGCCGCCGAGGGCCCGCACCCGCCGGTTCAACTCTATCATCCGGTCGGCGTGCCCCAGGGTAAGCTGAGGAATCGCGGCCGGATGTCTTAGCACTTCCGCGAAGCAGGGGCTCGGGTCGCACCCGAGGACGACGCCGAGGTCTTTCTTAACGATGCCGATTAAATCCCCGTCCGAGAGTTCGACCGCGGCCGGGGAGAAGACGCCGCCGACGTAGCAGGACAGCAACTCACACCCGTGGGGCGCGCGGCCGGCGAACATCTTGGAGGGGAAGAGACAGCCGAGGACGTCGAGACCTTGGCCGCGAGGCACCAGGAAGCCGAAGCCGTCCGGGACCGCGGCGGCCGCCTCGGCGTTCACGCCCAGGTGGACGACCGCCACCGGCGCCATCTCGACGGCGTCGAGGGTGGCGGCGAGTTGCGGGAAATCGGCGGCGAACAGACGGCCGGCTTCGCCCGGCGGGACCGCAACGACGAGTTGGCGTGCGACGTAGCTTCCGTCGTCGGTCGCGACGAGCCACCGGCCGTCGCGTCGCGCGACGGAGCGAGCCGCCCGGCCGGCGACGACGGCGTCGCCCAACGCCGCGGCCAGCCGCTCGCACAGCATTCCCAGGCCGCGCCGAAAGCTGAATAGTCCCTTGCGTGTGGGTCTCCCGGCGCGTTCGCGCCGCTTGGCCTTCATATACCGGCGGGCGCCGAGGGTCATACTCCCGGCTTCCTTTTCCCAGCTCCACATCTTCCTAAAGCCGTCGCGCGCGCCCAGGCGGCTCGGGTCGCCGGCATAGACGCCCGAAATAAACGGCCCCACCAGCCAGTTCAACGCTTCCTCGCCCAGCCGCCGTGTGAAGAAGGCGGCCGCGGTGTCGTTCTCGCTCGCGCGGCCGGGGATGAACGGCTCGGCCGCCAGGCGCATTTTGCCGCGGAGGCTTAAGACCTTGGTCGTGAGGAAGGAGAGGGGGCCGCCGGGGAGCCGGTGGAGCCGGCCTTCCCGCCAGATGAACCGAGCCCGACTGGAAGGACGCGCCGGCTCGACGATGTCCTCGGCGTCGAGCTCCGCGACGAGCGTCCATATCGCGTCGGCGCCGGCCATAATCGTATGGGGGCCGGTCTCGTAGGTGAAGCCGTGGCGGCGTTGGGTCCGGAGGTTACCGCCGGCCCGGGCTTCCGCCTCCAATAGCAGGACGTCGCGGCCCGCGCGGTGCAGCGTCCAGGCACAGCTCAGGCCCGCGATGCCGCCGCCGACGACCAAGCAGTCCGTCGTCATCGTGGCTCGAGCCCCTCCTTTTCCGCTCGCGTAATTACTTGGCGTACGAGGTCGGCGAGGCCGGCGATAAATGCCGGGTGGCTTTGGGGCGTCGCGACCCGGCGGTACGTTTTGACGCCGGCCGCCCGCGCCTGGGCCTCGAGCTCGATATCCAATTCGTATAGCGTTTCGAGGTGTTCGCTGACGAAGCTGACCGGGACGACCACGACGGCCCGGGCGCCCTCGGCGCCCAGTCGGCGGACCGTTTCGTCGAGGTGCGGCCCCAGCCAACGGACCGGCCCGAGCCGGCTCTGATATGCCTGTGTCCAACGGGTGCCGGAAGGCAAACGGCTCGCCAGCGCGGCCACCGTTCGGGCGACTTCGCCCGGGTAGGCGTCGCCGTTGCGGGCCGACTTTTCCGGGAGGCCGTGGGCGCTGAAGACGACTACGGCGTTGTTAAGGCCGTCGAGTTGGGCGTTCAAATCCGCGGCGACCGCCTCGACGAAGCCCGACATCTCGGGCCACCCCTCGGCGACCTCGGCTGAGCGCAGGCCGGCGGCCTCGGCCGCGGCGCGAAAGTCCGCGAGGCTCGAGCCGGAGGTCGCTTTGCTGTATTGAGGGTAGAGCGGCAGCGCAACGACGTGGGTGGCGCCGCTCTCTTTGAGGGTGGCCGCGGCTTCGTCGGCGCGCGGCGGCGCGTAGCGCATCGCGACGGCGACCGGCGCGCCGAGGTCTCCGAGCGCGGCCGCGAGGGCGCGGGCCTGGGTCTCGGTCTGCTGGCGAAGCGGCGAGCCGCCGCCGATGGCCTCGTAGCGCGGCGCGACGACGCGGGCCCGCTTTTTCGCGACGCGCCGCGCGAGAAGACGGCGCAACGGGCCGAAAGGGACGCCGAGCATATCGTCCAGGAGGTTGAAGAGGAACGGCTCGACGTCGCCCGGCGTCTGCGGCCCGCCGAGGTTCAACAGCGCCACGCCCCAGCGCGGCGGCGACGCGTTTCGATGAGGGGCTCGGGCCATCGCTACACCGTCTGCGAATACCGCCGTTCCGTAGGGTCCGTTTCCAGATAGCGGTCGAAGGTCATACATACGTTTCGGATGAACGCGCGGCCGAGAGGCGTAACGCGGATGTGCGGGCCGGCGACTTCGACGATGCCGTCGGCTTGCATCGGCGCGAGGGCGGCCAGCTCGGCGGCGAACGCCTCCTCGAAGTCCAGGCGCCACTTTTTCCCGAAAGCCGCGCCGTCCAACTCGAAGTTACAGAAGAGGTCTATTATCAACTCGCGCCGGCGCGCGTCGTCGTCGCTTAGGATATAGCCGCGTTCGAAGGCGGGGCGCGCCGCCCGCACCGCGTCGCCGTAGGCGGCGAGGTCCTTCGTGTTCTGGGCGTAGGTGCGGCCCACCGCGGATATCGCCGAGGCGCCGAAGGCGACGAGGTCCAGGCCGCGGCGCGTCGTGTAGCCCATAAAGTTGCGGTGGAGCGTCCGGTTCCCGAGCGCCCGGCTGAGTTCGTCGTCCGGCTTCGCGAAGTGGTCCATCCCCACCGGGACGTAGCCGGCCGCGACGAAGACGTCCCACGCGACGCCGAAGAGGGTTAGTTTCTCGTCGGGCGTCGGGAGGTGGTGTTTTTCGAGGACCTTTTGGTGCGGCCGCATCCAGGGGACGTGGGCGTAGCTGAACAGCGCGATGCGGGAAGGAGCGAGCGCGACGACCTTGCCGGCGGTGCGGGCCATCGTCTCCTCGGTCTGGCCGGGCAGGCCGTAGATGAGGTCGAAGTTAACCGCGTTTTCGCCGCGTGCGCGCAGGGCCTCGACTAATTTTAACGTCGTATCTTCGCCTTGGCGCCGGCCGATGAGCTCCAGGACGCGGGCGTCGAAGTCCTGGACGCCGAGGGAGAAGCGGTTGAAGCCGTGGGCGAGCATCACTTCCAAGTGCTCGGCGGTCGCGGTGCGGGGGTCGATCTCGACGGAGACCTCGGCGTCGGCGGCGAGCGTCCAGACGGCGGCGAGCGAGCGCAGCAATC
>CAZJNB010000026.1:0-12159 GCA_964547385.1 uncultured bacterium | reverse complement strand
GTAACGCCGATGGCTATCGTCGCAGGCGCGGTGGTGTTCAACGTCGTCCTCGACCCGGTGTTGATCTTCGGTTGGGGTCCGGCGCCGGCGTTGGGCGTACGGGGCGCGGCGCTTGCGACGGTTATATCCTACGGCCTTGGCCTCGTCGTTGCCGCGTCGGTGCTCGTGCGCCGGCACTTGCCGGCGCGGGCCCTGGGGGCATCCTACGTAAGCGCGCGGATGGTACGCCAACTCCTCACCATCGGCGTCCCGGCGAGCGCCCAGATGCTCATCCGGGTGACGGCGCAGATGGTCTTGGTGGGCTTCGTCGCGTTGGCCGGGACGGCCGCGATTGCGGCCTACGGTATTGGCAGCCAGCTGACGATGTTGGTATTGATGCCCGGCTTTGCTTTCGCGATGTCGGCGGGTATCTTGGCGGGGCAAAATCTGGGAGCGGGGAAGCCGGCACGCGCGGAGCGTTCGGCGTTCGCCGCCGCGGGGATTTACGCCGCGGTAGCCGCGGTCATCATAACGGTACTCGTCGTGGGCGCGCGGCGGTGGGTGAGCATCTTCGACGACACGCCCGCGGTCGTGGAGTTGGGCGTGCTCTATATCTACATCTGCGCGCCGGCCTTCATCTTCGTGCCGATAGGGATGGTGCTCTCGCGGGCGATGAGCGGCGCGGGCGTCTCGGTTCCGCCGTTGGTCGTAACGGCGGCGGTACTCCTGGGCGTGCGGATACCGCTGGCGTATCTCTTGACGAAGGTCTACGGCCTGGGCGTCGTGGGCGTCTATTGGGCGATAAGCGTTCCGACGGTGCTTGAGGGGACGATAATGTTCTTGGTCTTCAAGACGGGCGTCTGGAAACGCAAGCGGCTATGACCTAAGCCGGGACGGTTCTTTGGGAAATATCGAGAAGGTCCCCGGCGGCGTCGGGGTTTTTATTTAAGGGGTGGGCTTAGCGGAGCGGGAAGTCGAGGGTCTCCTTTGCGGCCCGGGCGACGCGACAATATTCCCGGGCGGCCTTGGTGATGTCGCCGTCCTCGAGGACCGCGGTCGCGGCACAGCGGAAGCAATAACGGTCGAGCTCACAGTCCTCGCATTCCGCGACGATGACTTTGGCGTAAGCGCGAACCCGCTCGGCCTCCTCGCCAGCCCAGATCTCCGCTAACGGTTTCTCGCGGACGTTCCCGAGGTCGAAGGGGAGCGAGACGCAGGGCCAGACGGTCCCGTAGGGGTTTATCGCGCAGTTGTTGAAGGCGGCCATACAGGAGAGGGCGTAGCGGTTGGGACGGAAGCGCGCGGCCGCTTCTTCGTCGCAGAGGTCGGCGCCGTCGTCGTCCGGGCGCTTCCCGAGCCAGCTTTTGACGGTCCCGTAATACTCGCGAAGCTGTTCGTCGGTCATACGGAGGCGGGCGGGGGCGGTGCCGCCGTCGTTGGTTACGGATATGATAGGCGTATGGCGGAAGTCGGCGCCCATCGACCTGGCCAGCTCGAAGACGGGCCGGACCTGGTCGTAGTTGAAGTTCATCGCGTTAAGCTTCAGGACGACGTTGACGCCGAGGGCGCGCAGGCGGCGGGCCGCGGCGACGGCGTTCTCCCATACGCCCTCCCGGCCTACGAACGCGTCGTGGAGTTCGGGCGTCGCCGCGTGGAGGGATAGCTCGACGGCGACGGGGTGGAGCCGGCTGAGCGCCGCGGCCATGGCCTCGTCGAGGCCGACGCCGGAGGTGAAGACGCGGACGGCGAAGTGGCGCTCGCGGGCCGCGGCCAGGATGTCGAGGAAGTCGCCGCGGGAGAGGACCTCGCCGCCCGAGAGCGTCAGGAAGAGGGTCCCGGCGGTGGCGAGCTGGCCGAAGAGGTCTTTGTATTCGCGGAGGGTAAGCTCTTCGGACGCGCGGCCGACCCGGGCGACGTAGCAGTGCCCACAGCTGAGCGGGCACCGGAACGTGAGGTTACACATCACCGCTACCGGCACCCGCGCCGCGGCGGACGCGTAGATAAGGCTTTTGTATATTTGCCCGGCGGGCGGCATCGTAAAAAAGGCCGACGGCTGGCGCCCTCGGCCCGGGGATTAGGGCGAGAACTCAGGTCTCGTTCTCGGAGACGATTCCCTTCGCCGCGAGCTCGCTCAGGAACGCGCGGAGGTCCTTCTCGACCTCGGCGGCCGGCGCGTCGAATTCCTCCACGAGGACGCGCAGGATTGCGGCCTCGTCCTTATCCTCGTCGAGGAGTTCCATAATGCGGACGCCGACGCCGGTGATGTTGTGGAGGGTGCTATCGTGCGGCGTCAAGACGAAGAAGTCGTCGCCGATCTTGCGGTAGGCGACTTCGCTCTTCTTAAGGCGGAAGGTCATATCCGAGCAAGCGGCGGGCGGTATCTGCTAAGTAAAGGCTACGGGAGGTATCGGGAAGGGCGGGCAGAACTCGTCCTGTACCTTATATGGGAAAAAGCAGCCACCGTAGACGATATTACTCCCGCACGTCCCGGGCGATTCCTGGCCTACGTCGCACGCCTGGGCGGTCAGCGAGAAGACCTTCTCGCTGTTAATTGCGGGCTTAACGTATCTTTTCGCCATAACGCGACGCTCCTGTTATCGGTTCCGTTTTCTTCGAAGAGTTTCGCGAACCCCGCCGCCGAAGCGCGTTCGTCCAGAGGGACGGCGACGGCGAAGACGGCAACGTTGGCCGCGGCGTCCGCGAGTCGCTCGAACGTACGCGCGCGAACGGCGCCGGGCGCCGCCGCCGGGACGAAGACGTTCTGCCACAGCGCGCGCGCGGCCGCCGCGGCGTCCAACCGGTTCGCGCTGAATTCCTTCCCCGGGCGGTGTATCGTAATGGCCCGGAGGCGGCCGCCGCCGGCGTTCACCGTCGCCGCGGCCGAGCCGTGGATGGGCAACGCCCACACCCGGCCGGCGGCGTCGACCACGTTCGCTTCGTCCGAGTAGACCGTATAGCGTTTCCCCAACATCTTCGCGAGGGTGGACTTTCCGCTGCCGCTCGGGCCGCAGGAGAGGACCGCGTCGTCGCCGTGCCCGAGCGCGACGCCGTGGAGGGCGACCGCGCCCTGGCGGTGCGTCTCCCAGAGGAAGAGTTGGCGTAGGAACGTCTCGAAGAAGGTTGCCCCGTAGGGCGTAACCGAGATTTCGCCGCTCTTCTCGCCGAGGTCGTAGTAGCCGCGGCCATAGGCGCCGACGCCGCGGAGGACTTCATCCTCGAGCCGAAAGGAGGCCTCTACTTCGCCCGCGGCCGGCTCGTCGCTCAAGGACTTAACGCGTAACCCCGGGCCGGCGTCGCCGTCTTCGCCGTTAGCCCCTATCTTCTCGAATAACGGCGTCAGGCTTCGGGCGAACGCGTCGTCGTCGAACGTCACCGCGACGCGCAGCCAGCTCGGGCCTACGACGAACTTCATCGGTAGAGCGCCTTGATTTTCCCCCAGCTCGCCGGCGCCACCGCGGGATACTCCTGGCCGCCCCAGTCCAGCTCGAGCTCGTAGATATAGTCGAACTCGTCGGCGGCGAAAAAGAAGTGCGTCGCGTCCAACGTCGCGAGGTCGCCTACGTAATTCGGTATGCCGCAGGGGACGTCGATGAGGAAGCCCTCGCCGGGCCGCGGCGTGCCGTCGACGCCGTAGATGCGGACCCAGCCGTCCACGTTTCCCAGGTTCAACAGCACTTGCGTCGAGGAGGGGACGTGGGTAATTCTCGTCATCCCGCTGGGGTATTTGGCGGTGCTCTCCCAACTCGCGACGTACGTCCCGCTCGCCGGGTAAAACTTATAATCTTTGCGGTCCGTCTTGTCGTTGTTGGCGATATATACGTAGTTAGCGTCGGCGGCGAGGCCGTCCGGCGCGGAGATGCCGGGGAGCGCGTAGCTCGCGACGACCGAGCCGTCCGTCGCCACGACCTTATAGAGGTAGCCGCTCGAGATGCCCGCGCCGACCCATAGGTAGCCCGAGCTGTAAGCGAGGCCGCGCATAAGGCCCGGCGGCGGCGGCGAAAGGACGTAGGAGCCCAAAACGGACCCGCTCGTCGCGTCCAGCCGGAACACCGTTTGGGTGGGGACCTCCGCCACGTATAGGACGCCATTGTCGAAGGCGAGGCCGGAGGGGAGCGTCGTGGGCGCCGGGAACGAGGCGATGAGCCTATCGCTCGCGGCGTATAGGTTGGGGGCGACCGAGGCCGTCAATAAACATATCCCGATGCCCGTAATTATAACCCGGCTCTTCGTGCTCATAGGAAAAACACCTCCCGGCGTTTATATCCAATTACCCGTATAAATATATAACAGATAACGCCGCCGAAGTCAAACCGTATCTTTTCGTTTCCCCGGGCCGACGGCCGTGCCCCCTCAGCGGAAGAGGGCCCGAAGCCGCCCGAGGGACGTGGGCGCAACGGCGCCGACCTCATAGGTGACGCGCAAGCGTGAGCAGAAGTCGCCCAACTTCCCTGTCTCCGCGTTATATTCCCCTGCCGAGTTGTTGCGCGCCGCCGGCGCCGTATCGAAATGCCAAGTAAGGACGGACTTCTCGTTGTCGTTGCGCCAGCGCATTTCCACGATGAGGTTTTGGCTGCCGCCGTAGGAGAAGGAAGGCGAGCAGTCGAAGCCGAACCACTGGTCGCCCGTCGTCGTGATGACCTCCCAGCTGTTCGTGTAGACGAGCGCCGGCTGGTTACTGCCGTAGTTGCCGGCGAAAGAGGTCGTGAGCTCGCTGAGGGGCGTCTCGCATAACGTTATCTCGAGGTCGCCGAACGCCGCGGCGGTAACCGCCTGCGACGCGTTCCATTCGACCCGCGTTATCGGCCCGGAGAAGCCGAGCTCGCTCGCCAGCGCCAATACCTGGCACCGGAATTCGTCGCCTCAAGAGCCGCACCAGGGCCCTTTCTGCTCGAGCCCTTTCGAGCCTACGATAACGGTGCCGGCGTGCGCCGCGACAACCGCCCCAAGCGAAAGTATTACTATTGCCAAACGCATCATAAAACCTCCCGCGGTATGGATACCAACCTATCTAATTATAACCCATTTGAAGTAATTTACAACCCTTTTTCCGCGGCGTGGACCCCGGTTCCCGCTATCCGGAACGCGGTCAAGTGTTACCCCCTGGCGGCCTAACGCTTAGGCGTCGGCTTAATGATAGGCGACGCCGGGAGATACGCTGAAATAAGGGCTTGTCTTCGGCCGCGGAATCATATATAATATAGTATTGGCGCGGCGGGAAGGGCGCGCCGGCGAAACGGACGGTCGCCCGTCGCGGCGGCGTTTTACCTTGTGGTAGGCCCCCGGTGTATCCTCCGAGAAGAAGGCAACTGAGTTTTATAGTCGGCGCCAAGGCGGCGGCGAGCCCGAATTGTCACGGTGCAACCTCGGGCCCGGCGTTCGCGCCAGGCGGCCGGCGTTTTGCGTTATCGCTTCGCCGCGAGAAGCGACGTGCCACGTCCCGGGAGGAGTGGTTTCTATGAGGTTCTGGCGGACGCCCCTCGACGCCGACAAGATGAAGATCCCTCACGGCGAGCTCCATATTATTGTGGAGCGGTGTAAGGGGTGCGGCTTCTGCGTCGAGTATTGTCCCCGGGGCGTGCTCGAGATGAGCGACGACTTCAACGCCAAAGGGTACCATCCGCCCAAGGTCATCCAGCCGGCGGACTGTGTTAACTGCGACCTCTGCGAGATGATCTGCCCGGAGTTCGCGATCTATTGCTTGCGGCTCGAGGAGACCGCGGCCGCGGAAGGAGGCGCGCCGAAATGAAAGCCGACCCCGCCGGCGTGCGAACCGGGACCCTTTATCTCGACGGCGACCGGGCGACGGCCGAGGGGGCCATCGCCGCCGGCTGTCGCTTCTTCGCCGGTTATCCCATCACGCCCTCTACCGAGTGTCCCGAGCACATAAGCGAACGTTTTCCCAAGGTGGGCGGTACCTTCATCCAGATGGAGGACGAGATCGCTTCCATCACCGCGGTCATAGGCGCCGTGTGGGGCGGCGCCCGGGCGATGACCGTCACCTCCGGCCCGGGTATCAGCCTTATGATGGAGAACATCGGCCTCGCGGCGATGTTGGAGACGCCCTGCGTTATCGCGAACGTCCAGCGCGGCGGGCCCTCGACGGGGCTTCCCACGATGGTCGGCCAGGCGGACGTGATGCAGGCGCGGTGGGGCTCCCACGGCGACTACGAGATAATCGCCTACTCGCCGCAGTCGCCGCAGGAGGCGTTCGACCTTGCGATCACCGCATTCAACGTGGCCGAGCGGTATCGGACGCCGGTCATCATCCTCCTCGACGAGTGCGTCGGCCATATGGTCGAGAAGGTTGTTATCCCGCCGGCGGACGCCATCGAGGTCGAGCCCCGGCGACTTACGAACGCGGCCAAGGACAAATACCTCCCCTACGCTTACGGCGATGACCTGGTCCCCGAGATGGCCCACGCCGGGATGGGCTACCGCTTCCACATAACGGGCCTTACCCACGACGAGCGCGGCTACCCCGATATGAGCGAGCGGTGCCAGGAGTGGCTCGTGCCGCGGTTGCTCGCGAAGATCCGCGACCACGCCGACGACATTATAGATATCGAGGAGGAGAAGACGGCCGGCGCGGACGTCGTCGTCATCTCCTACGGCATCAGCGCGCGCGTCTCGCGTCTCGCTATCGACTTCGCCCGCCAGAAGGGCCTTAAAATCGGCTTCCTCCGTCTACGGACGATCTGGCCGTTCCCGGAGAAGCGCGTCGCGGCGCTCGCCGCCAAGATAAAAGCCTTCGTCGTCGTGGAGATCAACCTCGGCCAGATATTCTACGAGGTCGAGCGGTGCGCCGCGGGGAAGGCGAAGACGCTCCTTTCGGGCCACGCCGGCGGCGGCGTCCATAAGCCCGAGGACATCCTCGCCGTTATCGAGAAAGGGGCCAAAGCGAAATGAACCCCAGAGTGCCCGAAGCGGTTATCGCCGCGGTCAGCGCCGACGAACACCCCATCGCGCCGTTCTTGCGGATGGACCGGATGCCCCACATCTGGTGCAGCACCTGCGGCATCGGGACCACCGTCAAGGCGCTCGCCAGCGCTTTGGAAAAAGAAGAGTCGGACCTCGATAAGGTAGCTATCGTGTCCGGCATCGGCTGCACCGGCCGCGTCGCCGGCTACGTCCGCCTGGACAGCTTCCACACGACCCACGGCCGCGCCATCCCCTTCGCCACCGGCCTGAAGCTCGCCAACCCGGAACTCACCGTCATCGTCTTCTCGGGCGACGGCGACCTCGCGGCCATCGGCGGTAACCACTTCATCCACGCCGCGCGCCGCAATATGGACATCAAGATTATCTGCATCAACAACTTCATCTACGGTATGACCGGCGGCCAGGTCGCGCCGACGACGCCGCTCTCGGCCCTCACCAGCACGACGCCCTACGGCAACGCCGACCCGCCGTTCAACCTCTGTAACCTCGCCGCGGCCTGCGGCGCCAACTACGTCGCCCGGTGGACCGCCCTCCACGTCCGGCGGGTAACCAAGGCCATCGCCGAGGTCCTCGCCAAGCCGGGCTTTTGCTTCCTCGAGGTTATCACCCCCTGCTCAACGCTCTACGCGCGCCGCAATCGCCTCGGCACCGGCCTCGATATTTTGAAATTCTACCACGACAACGCCGTTATCGAGCACGGCGCCGACCCCGCCGATACCGACATTACTTTCGGCGGGCCCATCATCTGCGGCAAGTTCGTCGAGCGCGACCGGCCGACGTGGCTGGACTACCAGGACCGCCGCCTTACGGAAAAATTGGGCGACGAATACTTCCGGGCGAACGTTCTCCAGGAGGCGTGCGAGCGATGAAACACGAGGTCCGCATCACCGGCTTCGGCGGCCAGGGCATCATCCTCTCCGGCGTTATTGTCGGCAAGGCCGCGTCCATCTACGACGATAAGATGGCGACGATGACCCAGTCCTACGGCCCGGAGGCCCGGGGGTCCGCCTGCTCGACCCAGGTCATCATCGACGACGACGAAATTCTCTATCCCTACATCCGCGAGGCCGATGTCCTCGTCGCGATGTCGCAGGAGGGATACGTTAAATATAAGAACGAGCTCCGGGCCGGCGGGACCCTCGTCTACGACGAGGACCTGGTAGACCCGGGCGAGGTCAAGAAGGGCGTAAAGAGCTACGCCATCAAGGCGCAACGCGTCGCGGAGACGGACCTCGGGCGCAAGATCGTTACCAACATCGTTATGCTTGGCTTCTTTACCGCGGTAACCGGCGTCGTCCCCAAAAAGGCGATGTTGGAGGCGATCAAGAC
Organism: uncultured bacterium; assembly: GCA_964547385.1. Classification (GTDB taxonomy): domain Bacteria; phylum RBG-13-66-14; class B26-G2; order WVWN01; family WVWN01; genus CAZJNB01. The sequence goes on along the minus strand of CAZJNB010000026.1, from coordinate 3,912 downwards.
GTCGGTTCCGAAGGGGACGGTGGAGTTGAACGTCGCCGCTTTCGAGCGGGGTTTTAATGCCTACGTCGAAGGAAAAAAGGCCCAGCGAAAAGCCGCCGGCGGAGGGAAGCGCCAAGCGCGCGCCCGCGCCCGCGGCGGCGCCGACTAAGGCCCGGGGCGTCCTCGTCCTGGGAGGTGGTATCGCGGGCATCCAGGCGGCCCTCGACCTGGCGGACGCGCGCGTCCAGGTGTATCTGGTCGAACGCGGCCCCAGCGTCGGCGGCCGGATGGCCCAGCTCGATAAGACCTTCCCGACGATGGACTGCTCCATTTGAATACTCGGGCCTAAGATGATGGATGTCGGTAGGCATCCCAACGTCGAACTGCTCACCCTCTCGGAGCTCGTGGGCCTGCGCGGTAAAGTGGGCGACTTCGTCGCGACGATACGCCGCTACCCGCGCTACGTGGACGAGGTCTCCTGCGTCGGCTGTGGCGATTGCGCCGACGCCTGTCCTATGGTAGCGCCCAACCCCTACGAGCACGGCCTCGGCGCCCGCAAGGCGATATACCGCCCCTTCCCCCAATCGGTCCCCGCGGCTTTTATGATCGACCGCGACGTGTGTATGAACGAGGAGGCGTTCCTCGCGTGCAACAATTGCGTCGCGGCGTGCCCGCGGGACGCGGTAGACTTCGACCAGCCGGTCCGCGACGTCGAGCGGGAGGTGGGCGCCGTCGTCGTCGCCACCGGCTTCGACGAATTCGACCCGCGGGTAATGCGCAACTACGGCTACGGCGTCTACGAGAACGTTATGACCTCGCTCGAGTTCGAGCGGATGCTGAGCGCCTCCGGGCCGACGCGGGGCCGCATCGTCCGGCCCACCGACGGCCGCCCGCCCAGGCGGTTCATCTTCGTCCAGTGCGTCGGCGCGCGCGGCGAAGGCGGCCAATACTTCTGCTCGCGCTTCTGCTGTATGAACGCCGTCAAGGACGCGATGCTCGCGAAGATACACGACGCCGACGTCGAGTCTATGACGATCCTCTATACCGACATCCGCGCCTTCGGCAAGGGCTTCGACCAGTTCGTCGAACGTTCGCGTGAGCTCGAGGAAGTCCACTACGTTCGCGGCCGCCCGGCGAAGATCGTTGGCGACGACGACGGGAACCTGACGGTCTACGCCGAGGATACGCTGAGCGGCGAGCCGCTCAGGCTCGAGGCGGATTTGGTGGTCCTCTCGGTCGCGGCGCGGCCCAACGAGACCGCCCGCGGCCTGGCCGCGACCCTCGGCGTGGAGCTCGACCGCTACGGCTTCTTCCGCAAGCGCAACCCCGATTCCTCCTACTTGGAGACGACGCGGGACGGCATCTACCTCTGCGGCTCCGCCGGCGGGCCCCAGGTTATCCCGGACTGCGTGGCGCAGGCCTCGGGCGCCGCGGCCCTCGCGGCCAAGCATGTAAGCGAGTGCCGCGTCGCGGACGAGGTCTCCGAGACGGTCCCCCTCGACACCTCCGGCGAGCCGCGCGTCGGCGTCTTCGTCTGCCACTGCGGCGCCAATATCGCCGGCTTCCTCGACATCGGCGTGCTCGTCGAACACGCCCGCGGCCTGCCCAACGTCGTCTATGCCGCCGACGAGCTCTTCGCCTGTTCCGACACCAGCCAGCGCGTTGTTCAGGACGCCATCGTGGAGCACCGCCTCAGTCGCCTGGTCGTCGCCGCGTGCACGCCCCGCACCCACGAGCCGGTCTTCCGCAAGGCGTGCGAGGCGGTGGGGCTGAACGCCTACCTTTTCGAGATGGTCAACATCCGCGACCAGTGTTCCTGGGTCCACGTCGGCGCGCCGGCCGCGGCCCTAGCCCGGGCGAAGGAGCAGATCACGATGGCCGTCGCTCGCGCGCGTAACCTGGAGCCGCTCAAGCAAGTGGAAGTATCGGTGGAGGCCGCGGCGCTCGTCGTGGGCGGCGGCGTCGCCGGCGTCCAGGCCGCCCTCGAAATCGCGCGCCAGGGCTTTCGGACCATAATCGTCGAGAAGTCCGAGCGGCTCGGCGGCCGTCTGAACAAGCCGGCGCTCGTGAAGCTCTACCCGTCGGGGCGCGACGCCGGGGTTCTCCTCAGCGGGAAGATAGGAGAGCTCAGGGCCGCGGGCGTCGAGGTCATCCTGAACGCCGAGGTAGCGCGGGTGGACGGCTTCGTCGGCAACTTCGACGTGGAGCTGGCGGACGCCTCCGGCAAGAAGAAGGGCGCCGCCACGCACTTTAACGTCGGCGCCATCGTCCTCGCCGTGGGCGCGGACCTCTATGAGCCGAGGGGTGAGTTCGGCTACGGCCGGCTGGCCAACGTCATCACCGGCCGCGAGCTCGAGCAGAACTTCGCCGCGCACAAAGGCCGGGCGACGGTGGACGGGAAGCAACCCGAGAACGTCGCCTTTATCCAGTGCGTAGGCTCGCGCGGCGACGGGGAGGGGTGCAACCCGGGCTGTTCGCGCTATTGCTGTCCCACCACCGTCAAGCAGGCGTTGCTCTTGCGGGAGCACGGCGCCAACGTTACGGTCTTCTACCGGGATATGCGCACCGTCAGCGACGGCGCCGAGGAGATGTACCGCACCGCTCGCGGCAAAGGCGTCCTCTTCGTGAAGGTGGCCGAGGACGAGGCCCCGGCGGTCATCGGCGCCGCGAAGGCCGAGGGCGTAGAGGCCTACGACGTATTGCTGCGCGCGCGGGTGCGGGCGCCCGCGGAGCTCGTCGTGCTCGCGACCGGTATGGTCCCCCGCGAGCCGGACACGACGATACTACAATCTATCTTCAAGATCCCGCGCGGCGCCGACAAGTTTCTGATGGAGCGGCACCCGGAGCTCGGGCCGGTAGAGACGACCACCGACGGCGTCTTCATCGTCGGCTGTCTGCAGGCGCCTAAGGACATCGCCGACTCGCTGGCGCAGGCCTCCGCGGCCGCGGCCAAAGTCGCCCGCCTCCTGGCGCGCGATACGGTGAAGCTCGAGCCGACGGTCGCGGAAGTGAACGAGGAGCTCTGCCGGGGGTGCGGCCAGTGCGTGGAGATATGCCAGTTCCACGCGCCCGAGCTCGTGCCGCTCGACGGCGGCGTCTTCGTCGCCCGCGTCAACGAGGCCGTCTGTAAGGGGTGCGGGACCTGCGCGGTGTGGTGCCCGACGGGCGCCATCGTCGCCCGCCACTTCACCGACCTCCAAATCCACGCGTCCCTCGAGGCGATGTTGCTCGCGGAGAAGTAGCGGTGGCCGCGGCGAAGACAAAGAAGCGGCCCGGCGCCGGCGCGAAGCGGAAGGCCAAGCCGCCTGCGAAGGGCGCGCCGCGGGGGAAAGAGTTCGTCCCCCGTATCGTCGTCTTCGCCTGCAACTGGTGCTCCTACGCGGGGGCGGACGCCGCGGGCGTCGCCCGTATCCAGTATTCGCCGTACTTCCGGATCATCCGCGTGATGTGCTCGGGCCGGGTCCACCCGTCGTTCGTCTTGCGCGCGTTCGAGCTCGGCGCCGACGGCGTCCTGGTCTCGGGGTGCCACTTCGGCGACTGCCACTACATCTTCGGCAACGAGCGCGCCGTTGAACAGTTCGAGAAGACGAAGGCCCTCCTCAAAATCCTCGGCGTCGCGGACGGGCGGATACGGCTGGAGTGGATAAGCGCCGCGGAAGGGCCGAAGTTCGGCCGCGTCATAGATGAGTTTGTGGCCCAGGTGACGGCGCTCGGGCCGGCGCGCCTCGCGCCCGCGGCGGCCGAGCTTCCCCAAGAGGCCGCGGCCTTCGCCGACGCCGCGGCGCTCGCGAAGTAGGAACGAGAGAATGGACGCCTCGCCGCAACTCGACGTTAAAGCGATTAAAGAAGCGAACGCGCTTCTCTGTCTGGAGTGCGGCATCTTGCAGCTGAAATCCAGCAGGGGCTGCTGCCCACATACGAACCGTCGATTCC
>CAZJNB010000025.1:0-12199 GCA_964547385.1 uncultured bacterium | reverse complement strand
CGAAGTAGACGTCGCCGCCGGCGTTGGGAACGCCGATGGCGTTGGCGTAACGCCAAATGCCGTCCACCACGCCCCGGGCGATGGCCTGCGTCCGCCGGGCGTGCTCGCCGGCGCGGGCGCCGAAGCGCAACGCGTCGAGGACCGCGACGACCTCGGCCCCCATACAGTAGACGTCGCGGACGATGCCGCCGACGCCCGTCGCCGCGCCCTCGAAGGGCAACACCTGCGACGGATGATTGTGGCTCTCGTGCGCGAGGACGGCGCAGTAACTCGTCCCCTTCTCCTCGAAAAGGCGGACGACGCCGGCGTCCTGCCCCGGGCCCAAGACGACGTTGGGCGCCGCGGTCGGGAGGTACCGCCGGAGGATGCGTTGGCTCGATTTGTAGGAACAGTGCTCCGACCAGGCGACGTCGAAAAGGAAGGCCTCGACCTTGGTAGGCCGGCGGCCCAAGAGCCGCCACACCCGCGCCAGCTCCTCCGCGGAGATGCGGATGCCGTAGCGACGCGCGAGGGCCTCGGCGCCCTTATGGACTTGCGCAGAATTCAGTTCCGCACCCATCACTTACCACCGTCGATAATACTAAAAGGCCCGCCGCTTCGCAATAAAATACCGCTCGGCCGCGGCCGCAGAAAAAAGCCGCCCGAAGGCGGCTTCCCAGTCCCCATTTTAAATCGGCCCTACTTGACCTTGTCTACAAGTTCCTGGAGCGTATCCTTGGCGACCGCGCCTACCGCTTTCTCGGCGACTTGACCGTTTTTGAAGACCAACAACGTCGGGATCGAACGAATACCGTATTTAGAAGCGATCCCCGGGCTGTTATCTACGTTGACCTTGCCGACCTTGAGCACTTCCGCGTTCTCGCTCGCGAGTTCCGCGACCGCCGGCGCGACCATCTTACACGGCATACACCACTCCGCCCAGAAGTCGACCAGCACTGGCTTCTCGGCCTTTAGAACTTCCGCCTCGAAGTTCGCCTCGGTGAACTCGTGAACATTTTCCGCCATTACGAAAACCTCCAAGCCGCGTTCTAGCTACGCGATATCGAATCTACCGTCAACTACCTTCCTTATATTCTACCCGACGCCGGATACCGATGTCAACTGAATTATTCGCGACAACGCCGTTCTTTCGCACAATATACGAATATCCTGCGCGCCCCTTCCTTGAAGCCTTGCCCGCATTATGTTAGTCTCACTTAAATGGTAGCAATCGTGGCCGTGTAAAGGCCCTTGTGATGCGCCTCGGAAGCCGTATTATAGAAATCCCCCGGCGCCGGCCGGCCGTAGTCGCCGCCCTGGCGCTGACCGCGTTATACGTAGGTCTTGTCGGAATCAAGCTCCACCACTGGCCCGCCCAACCCTTCTTCACTACCGACCCGGCGTTCCGCTTCCGCTACGTCCGGATGTACGCCGAAGGCGCGGGCGTCCCGGCCTTGGACCGCGCCGCCCAGTGGCCCGAGGGCGTCGCGCCCGCGCGCGCGTTCTTCCTGACGCAGGACGCCGTCATCGGCGTAAGCTTCCGCCTCCTCCGCCCCCTCCTCCCGGGCGATTTTACCCTCACGCGGTACCTCGTCTGGCAAATATCGTTATGGGGTAGCCTTACCCTCTTCGTGGTCTACGCGTGGGCGCGGCGTCTCTTCGGCTCGCGCCCGGGGGCTCTCTTGGCATGCCTTGTTTATATGTTCTCGCTCGCGATCTACATCCGGACGTGCGGCAACTATCTCCGCGAGGACTTCGTCCTGCCGCTATACTTCTTCGCCCTCTACGGCCAAACGCGAGTCATCGCCGGCGCCGGGTGGCGGTGGGCGCTGGCCGCCGGCGCCGCGTTCTTCCTTACCCTCGTAAGCTGGCACGCGTCCTCGTTCCTCTACTTCTTCGCCGCGGTCCCACTCGCCGCCGCGGCGGTTTCCTTCCGCGAAGCCAAAGGCGTCGCCCGGGCCGCCGCCGCCCTCGCCGCCGCCGGCGTCGCCGCCTTTGCCGTCCACCCGGCGCTCCGCGAAAAGATTTTCCTAACGTCGCCCGCGTTCGCCCTGGCGCTCAGCGCCGCCGCGGCCGCGGCCTTCGCGTGCTGGCGCCCCCTCGGCCAGTGGCGGCGTTTGGGCGTGCTCGCCGCGGCCTTCGTGGCCGCCTACGCCCTCGGGCGACTGTTCGCCGGCGGCGGCGAATATTCCCATATATACGTTATGATACTCTACAAGCTCCGCTTCTTCGGCGTCAAGCCCGCCGACCCCACCACCCTACCCCTCGCCGCGCGAGAGATATGGTCCGGCCCGGCCAACTCCCCCTCCCTTCTCTCCTTCGCGGCCCTCCTGGCCGCGCCGGTGGCCGTCGCCGCGGTCCCCCTCGTCCGCCACTTCCGCAGGCTCGCCCGGGGTTTCGCCGACGCCGCCTGCGCCTTCGGCGGCGCGACGTTGCTCTTCGCCCTCCTCTTCGGCCTCCTCTACGCCGGCTACAATCGCTTCAGCGTCGTCTTCGTCTTCTTCGTCGCGACGCTGGCCGCGGGTTACAGTGGCATAGGCGGAGGACGCCGACGGCGGTGGCTCTGGTTATTGGTCCCGGCGCTCCTCGTCCCGCTCGAGGGCGTCAAGGCGCTCCGCTACGAGGACCGGCCCTGGCCGTGGACGGCGCTACTCAAGGCCGCGGCCGCCGCGGAGACCGGCTACGCCACCGGCGTGGGCGACGAGCAATACCGCGTCGTCCGGTGGTTCGGCCGGCAACCGGACCGGCGCGACGCCGCGGTCCTGGCGCCCTTCGCCGCGTCCGCGAATTTCTTGACCTATGCCGGCACGCCCATCGTCCTCCACCCCATATTCGAGGCCCCCGGGATGCGCGCCAAAGTCCGCGAATGCTGGCAAGCCCTCTTCGCCGACGAGGATGCGTTCTATCGCGTCTGCCGGAAATATAACGTAACGTACGTGGCCTACACCGCCGCCTTCGTCTCCAACTACGGCCCGGACTCCATCCGCTATGCCTACGCCATAACGAAGGTCCCGGTTACCTCCTGCGCGTACCGGATGCAATTTGAGCCGCAGACGCTCCGCCACTTCGCGCCCGTCTTCGAGACCGTATCGTGGCGGATATTCCTCGTGGGCGTCCCCGGCGCCGCGGCGCCGGACCTCGGGCCGCCGTCGCCGCTCTTCGTTGGGCCCGCCGCCGCCGGCGGATACTACGACGAAGGCCACGCGAGCCGCGCCTACGCCGTCCTGGATAAGGCGTTGTCGTTTCATAACGCCGGCGTTGAGGCCTACGAGCGGCGCGACTTCGACCGCGCCCGCGCCGACTTCCGCCGGGCCCTCCAGCTCTGCCCCCGGCTCGCCGGGACCTGGGACGCGCTCGCGTGGATGGAGCTCGCCGCCGGCAACGGCCGCGCCGCCGCGGCCGCGGCGAGCCGCGCCCTCGCCCTCGACCCCTACGACGACGCCGCGCGCGGCGCCCTCGCGACGTTGTCTCGGCCGTAATGCTCGAGTTAATCGCACAGGTGGACCGGCTCCTCTTCGCCCTCGTCAACCAGACGCTGAGTTGGCCGCCCCTCGACGCCGCCTTCCTCGTCCTCACGCACAAGTTCTTCTACCTCGGCGCCGCGGCCCTCGCCGCCCTCTACCTCCCGGCGCGCTACCGCCGCGCCGGCCTCTACGCCGTCCTCGCCGCGGCCTTCGCCGTCGCCCTGGCGGACGTTACGACGGCGCGGCTCTGGAAGCCGCTCTTCGCTCGCGTCCGGCCGCCGTTCGCGCTCCCGCACGTGCGGCTCCTCCTCCCGCACCAGCCGCCGTCGCCCTCGTTCCCCTCGGGCCACGCGGCCAACGCCTTCGCCTTCGCCTTCGTGATACTATGTAGCTACAAGCGCGTCGGCGCGGCGTTCCTCGTCGTCGCCGCCGCGGTCTCCTACTCCCGCGTCTACGTCGGCGTCCACTACCCGTTGGACGTTCTCGGCGGCGCCGGGTGGGGCGTCTTCGTCGGCGTCTGCGTAGTCTCCGGCCAGTTCTACCTGAGCGCGTTCTGGAAACGGGCGCGGTATAAATGGAAACAAAAGAAAAGGCGGCAAGCGCCCCCCGAAAAATAACGCCGCGCCTGGCCGGGCGCGGCGTTCCCTTGTAATCAACGTCCGTGCGTCTACATAGCTTTCCCGGCGAACGCCCGGTAAATAGCCCGCCCAAGCCTAGTCGCCGCGGCGAAGGCCCATCGCCCGGGCGGCCGCCGGGCAAGCCAGACGAAGGGGGCCGCCGCGGCGAGCCGTATGAGCGCCCGGGGGACGGCGAAGTTGTGGAGCGTCGTCAGGAAGTGGAGGTAGTCGCGGCGTTCCACGTCGAGCGCGTTCTTGCGGTAGACCTGGGCGAGCTCGTCGCCGAGGAGGCCGTCGCCGCGGACGCGGGCGTACATCGCCGTCCCGGGGTAGAACGTGAGCGAGAAGGTCTGCAGGAAGAACGGCCGCGGCAGGCGCGAGACGAACGCGAGCGTCGCGCGGCGGTCGCCGTCGCCCTCGTAGGGGTTGTCGGCGAGCAGGTCGTAGGTGACGGCGAGGGCCGGCGAGTGCTCCTTGATAAGGCGGGCCGCCGCCAGGACCTGCTCGCGCGCCATCCAGCCGCGGCGGTATTCGTCGCGCGTCCGGCGCGCCGCGGACTGGACGCCCACCTCGACGAGGAAGAGCCCCGCGGCCACGAGCTTCGCGAGGCGCGGCCGCGTAACGGTGTCCGGCGGCGTGAAACAACGGAACGGGAGCCCCACCTCTTTCGGGTAGCGCGCGGCGAACTCGTCCAGCATCGCCGCCGGCATCGCGAAGAACGCGTCGTCCGAGAAGAAGACGTAGGAGAAGAACGACCACCGCTCGCGGACGGCCGCGAGCTCGGCGAGAACGTGGCCGACGGGCCGCCAGCGTATCCCCTGGTAGCCGGCGTGTAGCTGTTGGAGGAACGCGTTGGAACAATAGGCACAGCGGTGGGGGCAACCCCGGCTCGCCGCGGCCATATAGAGCGAGCCGCGCAGGCCGGCGTTGGCGCGGGGCGGGATAAGGGTCGTATAGGCCGCCAGCAACTCGTCCGACAGCGGCGCCAGGCGAGCGGTCTCGCGGACTTGCACGAAGTCCTTGGCCGGTTGATAGCGCGGCGGCGGAAGGGCGCCCAACGCCGCGGGCGGCGCCGGGACCGCGTTCGCGATGACGTCGTCGCCGGCGCGCGCGACGAAGCCCGCGGTCCGCCGCCAATCGTCGCCGGCCGCGAGGCGCGCCGCCAGCGCCGGGAGGGTCTCGTCGGCCTCGCCGACGGCGACCGCGTCGGCGTAGGCCAGGCACTCGCGCGGCCGGACGGTGGCGTGGATGCCGCCCCAGACGATGGGCGCGGCGACGCGGCCGCGGAGGCGGGCGGTGAGGTCGGCCATCCGCTCGAAGTGGTTGGTCATAAGGGAGACGCCGACGAGGCCGGCGTCCTCGCAGACGCCGGCGATGTCCGCGACGAGGGCGGCGGGCAACGGCGTCTCGTAGGGGAACTCCTTCGGCGACGCGTTACCGTCGCGGCCCAGGGCGATGTCCGGCAAGAAAACTTGGACGACGTCGTGGCCTGCCTGCGCGAGCGCGGCCGCCAGGCCCCTCAGATTGGAAGCCGTAACGTTACGGACGGGCGATATTAATACGATTTTCATAGCAAGAAGGCGGCGTTCTTACGGCCGCGCGTCGGCCTTATTATATTACACCACGTGCGCCGGGACAAGGGACAACGGCCGGGTTTCTTTCCCTTGACTTCGGCGTCGAGTATTGCCAAAATAGCGCCGAATGGCCGGCAGGCTATATAGCGTATTATTAATCGGCGCGTGGGCGACGGGTTTTGCCGCGGCGCAAACGGGCCCGCCGGACGCCGGCTGGGGCGCGGACCGGCTGGCCGCGGCGGTGCGCGGCAAGGATACGGCCGTAGCCGTCGCCGCGGCGCAGGCGCTCGGCGAGTTGACGGAAGACGCGGCGGCCGCCGCCGCCCTCAACGAGGCGGTTATCAACGGCAAGCTCGAGGCCGAGGTCCGCGTCGCCGCGGTCGCCGCGCTCGCGCGCGCGGGCGACGAGCGGGCCGTCGAAAGCCTGCTCGCGGTCCTCGGCGACGACAACGTCCGTTGGCCCGCGGCGGACGCGCTCCTCGCGTTCAACTCGGAAGCGGTGGCGGCGAAATTGGTCGCGATACTAAGCGGCGATAGGGACGGGAAGCGGCGGGCCGGCGCCGCCTACGCCCTCGGCCGCGCGCGCCCGGGCGCCGCGCTCGAGCCGCTGCGGAAAGCGCTACGCGACGAGGAGCCGGAAGTCCGGGTCCGGGCCTGCGCCGCCGTCGCGGCCTACGGCGACCGGACCGCGGTGGAGCCGTTGATAATCAACCTCGCGACCGACACCGACTGGCGGGGACGGCGGGCCGCGGCCGACGCGTTGGGCGTCCTCGGCGACGGACGCGCCGTTACGGGGCTGGCCGCCCGTCTCGACGACCGCCGGCCCGAGGTTCGGGCCGCCGCGGCCGCAAGCCTCGCCGCCATCGGCGATATGCGAGCGATGGACCCACTCCGCGCCCGCGCAAAAAAGGAGAGGGACGGGGCCGCCCGGGCCGCGATGGAGACCGCGCTTCAAACGCTTAAAACGACCGTCCTCAGCGACATTAAACCCTAAAGCCCCAAGGCGAACGGGCCTATTATATATTTGACACTACAAGTAGCTACGTGTTAATATTAGGTGTGAGTGCAGTAAGAGGCGAAAAGGAAAGGACGATACCGGCACGTAGCCGCAAGGGAGGTCATGTTGAAGTTCACCTGCGATCGTAAAGAACTCGTCGAAGCGCTCGCGATTGCGCTGGGCGCGGTGCCGGCCAAAAGCACCCTCGCTATTTTAGGGAATATAAAATTCGAGGCGGAGGGCGACCACCTCGAGCTCACCGGGACCAATATCGACCTCTGGGCCCGGAATAAAGTGAGCGCCGAGGTCGGCGCCGGCGGCGCTATCACCCTACCGGCCCGCCGTTTCGCCGAGATTGCCCGCCACCTCGACGCGGACGAAGTCGAAGTCGAGGTCGAGGGGACCCAGGCGACGGTGAAGGGCGGCCGGGCGACGTTCAAACTGATGGGCATCGACGCCGCCGACTACCCGGCGTTCCCCAAAGTGGAACCGGAACATGCCCTGACGTTAAGCCAAGAGACCTTAAAACGGCTTATCAAAAAAACGCTTTTCGCCGCGTCGGAAGACATAACGCGTTACGCCCTCAACGGCGTCTGTATCCAGGCCGAGGGTAACGAGGTCCGCTTCGTCGCTACCGACGGCTATCGCCTCGCCTACGTCTCGTTGAAGACGGAGATAGAGGTCGGCGGCATCGTGGACGTCATCATCCCGAGCAAGGCCGCGGGCGAGCTCGTTAAGGTTTTGGGTGAGGACGAGCCGGCGGAGATCGCGTTCGGCGAAAATCACATCTCCTTCGATTGCGGCGCGTTCCACTTTATTACGCGCCAGGCCGAGGGGAAGTTTCCGCCCTACCGGGAGGTCATCCCCGAGAGCTTCACCAAGGAAGTCCGGGTAGACCGCCAGCTCTTTCTCAGCGTAGTGGAACGCGTCGCGCTGATGTGCGACGAGAACAACCGCCAGATAATCATCACCTTCCGCCCGGAACAGCTGGAGGTAGAAGCCAAGACCGCGGACCTCGGCGAGGCGCGCGAGCCGCTGCCCTGTATCTACGACGGCGAGGAATTCAAAGTGAGTTACAACCCGGCGTTCCTCCGGGAGATCGTAGCCTCGTTGGAGGGGGACGACCTAATATACGAGATCAACGACCCGGCGAAACAGGGCTCCTTCCGGGGGACCGGCGACGAGAGCCACTTCTGCATCCTGATGCCCATCAAGATATAACGCCGACGCGGAGAGCCGCGTTGTTCCTCAGCGAGATCCGATTACAAAATTTCCGTAACTACCGGACGGCGAACGTGAAGGCGCCGCCCGGTTTAGTATTGGTCGTCGGCGATAACGGCGCCGGCAAGACCAACCTCCTCGAGGCGATTTACTTTCTCGCGGTGTGCCGTTCTTTCCGGACGAGCCGGGATGCGGACCTCCTCGGCGACGGCGAGGCGCTCGCCATCCGGGCCACCGGCCGCGGCCGAGACGGCGAGCAAGCGTTCGAGCTCCGTTATCACCGGACCCGCGGCAAAACCGCGACCGTCAACGGCGGCCGACTTCCCCGGCTCCTCGACTACGTAGGCGAGCTCCCGGCGGTAGCCTTCAGCCCCGGCGACCTCGCGTTAGTGAAGGGCGAGCCCGCGGGCCGACGCCGCTTCCTCGATACCTGGCTCGGGCAGGCAAGCCGCGAATACCTCTACAGCCTCCAACGCTATAACGAAATCCTCCGGCGGCGGAACGCGCTCCTGGCCAGCGACGCGCCGGCGCGGGAACGCGAGCCGTACGACTACGAGCTCGTCGCCGCGGGCGCCGACCTCACCGCCCGGCGGCAACACGCCACTACGGCGCTGGCGCCAGCCGCGGCGGCGGCCTACCGCGAGCTGGCGCCGCCGGGCGAAGAGCTCGTGGTAACGTATGCGCCGTCGGTCCGCGGCGACGACGGCAACCACGAAAGTATCGCCTACGCCTTCGAAGAGCAACTCGCGCGCGCCGCGGGCGAAGAGGGACGGCGGCGCCAAACGGTGATTGGACCGCACCGCGACGACCTCTCGTTGGGTGTCCGCGACCGCGATGCGCGTCGCTTCGCGAGCGAAGGCCAGCAACGGACGGCGGCCCTCGCGCTCCGTCTGGCCCAATGCCGCCTCTTAAAAGAACATCTCGGCAAAGCGCCCATATTGCTTATGGATGACGTCAGCTCGGAACTGGACGGACGCCGGCAAGCGCGGCTGGCATCCGCGTTCGCCGGCGTCGACCAAGTGTGGCTCGCCGCCACCGCGGCGCCCGACGGCTTCCAGCCTACTGCAAAATTCACTGTCGCAAACGGCAAGATTTCCGGCCCGGCGTGAACGCCGCCGCCGGCGAGCCGAACGTAGACCCGGCGACGCTTGAAGGCGCCGCCTTATTAGTGTAATATCAGGCAGTTACGGCACTCCTGCTTTGGGCTTCGCGGCGGTTTTTCGCTTGCCTTCGGGGCCGGATTTTCTTATAATAAAAGTAACGGAGGTTACCGATATCCGGCGCCGGCGCGGCGTTCGGGAAAAAGCGGATTATGCCTAAAAAGACCATTAAGACGACGCGTAGTAAGTCCAAAAACGCTACGGACACCAGGCGGAAAAAGGGTCCCAAGGGCGGCGCGTCCCGGCCGCAGGGCAAGACAGCGCCCTCGGCGCGGGGCAAGCGTCCGCGTGTAAACAAGCCGGCGACGCCGCCGCCGCGGCAAGCGCCTCCCCGCGCGAAAAAACGAAGCAAAGCGCCCGACGTGCCGGCGGACGAGGGTGGCAAGGCACCGGCCCGGGCGAGCGCCAAATACGACGCGGCGCAGATTAAAATCCTCAAGGGGTTGGAGGCGGTCCGGCGGCGGCCGGCGATGTACATCGGCTCCACCGACCAACGGGGCCTCCACCACTTGCTCTACGAAGTCGTGGACAACTCGGTGGACGAGGCGCTCGCGGGCTTCTGTTCTCAAGTCGAGGTGGTTTTACATAAGGGCGGCGAGGTTACGGTCGCCGACAACGGCCGCGGCATCCCGGTGGCCCGGCATCCGACGGCGCGCAAATCGGCGCTCCAGATAGTAATGACGGAGCTCCACGCCGGCGGAAAGTTCGACAACAAAGTTTATAAGGTCGCCGGCGGCCTCCACGGCGTGGGCGTCTCGGTAGTGAACGCGCTCTCGGAGCGGTGCGAGGTCGAGGTCCGGCGGGAGGGCCGCATCTGGCGCCAGACGTACGAACGCGGCAAGCCCGTGGGGAAGGTGCAGAAGGCCGGCCGGGTGAAGAGCACCGGGACGAAGACGACCTTCCTTCCGGACAGCCGGATATTCGAGACCCTCGAGATGGATTACGACACCGTCGCCCACCGCCTCCGCGAGCTGGCGTTCCTCAACAAGGGCTTAAAGATAAAGTTGACCGGCGAGGCGTCCGGCCGCGAGGACCTCTTCTTATACAAGGGCGGCTTGAAACAGTTCGTGGAATACCTGAACCACGCGCGCAAGCCCATCCACCGACCGGTCCTGGTCCTCGAGGGGGCGCGGGAGAGCGTCGTCGTCGAGGCCGGCATCCAATACCACGACGGCTACAACGAGTCCATTCATACCTACGCCAACAACATCAATACGACCGAGGGCGGCACCCACCTCACCGGCTTCCGCGCGGCCCTCACGAGCGCTGTAACCGAGTTCGCGGCCAAGAACAACCTCCTGAAGAACAACGGCCCGAGCGTCTCCGGCGAGGACGTCCGCGAGGGCCTGACCGCGGTCCTCTCGGTAAAACTGCCCTCGCCCCAATTCGAGGGCCAGACGAAGACCCGGCTCGGCAATAGCGAGATGAAAGGCATTACCCAGTCGGTGATATACGAACAGCTCGCCGCGGTCTTCGAGCGCCGGCCGTCCGTCTTACGGACGATCGTGGGAAAGGCGGTGGGCGCCGCGCGCGCGCGCGAGGCCGCGCGCAAGGCCAAAGAGCTGACGCGCCGCAAGACCGCGCTCGAATCCGGCGGCCTCCCCGGCAAGCTCGCCGACTGCGCGAGCCGCAACGCCGACGAATGCGAACTGTTCCTGGTCGAGGGCGACTCCGCGGGCGGCTCGGCGAAGCAGGGCCGGGACCGCGCGTTTCAGGCGATATTGCCCCTCCGCGGTAAAATCCTCAACGTCGAGAAGACGCGTATCGATAAAATTCTCCAGAACGAGCAGATATGCACCATCATTACCGCCCTCGGCACCGGCCTCGGCGACAGGGATGGCTTCGACTCGGACAAGTTGCGTTACCATAAAATCATCCTGATGACCGACGCCGACGTGGACGGCGCTCACATCCGCACCCTCCTATTGACGCTCTTCTTCCGCCACTTCCGGCCGCTCCTCGACAGCGGCTTCCTCTACATCGCCCAGCCGCCGCTCTACGGCGTCCGCGACGGCAAAGAGGAACAATACGCCTATACCGAAAAAGAGCTCCGCGAAATCCTCAAGCGCTTCACCAAAGGCAAAAAACCCACCGTCCAGCGCTACAAGGGCCTCGGCGAAATGAACCCGGGCCAGCTGTGGAAGACGACGATGGACCCGGAACGCCGCACCCTCGTCCAAGTAACGGTCGAGGACGCCGCGCGCGCCGACGAGATCTTCACGACGCTGATGGGCGACGCCGTAGCGCCCCGCCGGGAGTTCATCGAGCGTTACGCGAAAGACGTAAAGAATTTGGATATTTAGGGTATAAGCCAACTATCAAGGCGGCACGCTTGGCAGGCGAACGGCAAGAACACGGTTTTCGATTCGAGGATTGGTTAAAGAAAACCTTCTTCGATATCTATTACACTTCCGAGTGGGATATACCGAAGGAACTGAACCCGAACAAGCGAGGAGGTCCGATTTCAATCAAAACGGCCAAGTGGAAAAGCAGTATCTATTTCGGAGACGCGCTACGACAGTTTGATATTAATGAGGATTGGACATTAATCGTCGGTTTTTGGAAAAACCAAGGTAAAAAGAAGAAAATAGTAAAGATTACGGAGAGTCTAATAACAAAAGAAAACTGGCGGGGATATTGGGGAAGTATAACGAGGGCCGAAATCGCGAGGCTGGATACGTTAATTAAAAATAGGCGAAAGTCCTATAATGTTATACGTAAGGAAGCCCAGGCTTGCAAATCGATGTTAAAACAAAAGTCTAATTTGATTACGTTAAATCCTAAAATAGATTCAAAGGCACAACGCCGATTACAGTGTTCGATACCGTTCACGAAATTTTTCGAACATATAATACAGGAGCCCGAGCCGGAAGAGGATGGCGAATTCTTTTTGTGGGGACAAAAAATAACGCCGCCGTCTTTATAAGGAGCCGCACGGTGAAAATAGATATCGAAAACGTAAAACCCCAAACCATCGCCGTAACGCTTAAAGGCAGAAAAAGAAACGACGTTAGGATACGTGACGGCTGGTTAGATTGGATGTTCCGAATAGGAGATTTCAGAGATATAATTAACGGGCTTAACGATGAACAAGTGGATCGGCTGTTCTTGCTTATCACAGAAGGGACGTTTAAAATAAAATGGGTGGACCAGCGAAGCCGTCAAGAATATCGGGTTAGCCCGAACT